>CAZHPX010000038.1:0-8567 GCA_964534785.1 uncultured Desulfobulbaceae bacterium
CTGCTTGTGGTTTATTATGGGTTATTTATACATTCTTTACTGTTCTTGTTGTCAGTTTTTTTCTCTACTGATGGGCAAAAAAACGCCAGGATACAACCGGTAAACCGTTTCCGACTGCATTAACTTCCCTTGCCCTTGTTACTGTACTGCCAATAACGGTTTACTTCTTTGCCGGTCAACCCCTCCATTGGGAAATGCCGGAATTGAGGGGCTTTAATTTTCGGGGCGGTATTACAATTATCCCAGAGTTGGCTGCCCTTCTGATTGCCCTTTCTGTTTATACTGCAAGCTTTATTGCCGAGATTGTCCGTTCCGGAATTCTTTCGGTGAGCAGCGGCCAGACAGAGGCGGCCTACGCCCTTGGCCTGCGACCGGGAAAAACCCTGAAATTAATCATAATTCCTCAATCCATGCGGGTTATTATTCCCCAGATGACCAGTCAATACTTAAATCTGATTAAAAATTCTTCCCTGGCCACCGCCATTGGTTACCCTGACCTGGTCTCTGTTTTTGCCGGCACAACCCTGAACCAGACCGGACAGGCCATTGAGATTATTGCCATGACCATGGCCGTTTACTTAACCATAAGCCTGATAATTTCCTTTTTTATGAACTGGTACAACGCTAAAGCCATGTTGAGGGAGCGATAACATGGCTGCCCATACACCCCATCTCGATCTTGCTCCACCGATAACCAGTGTCGGAGCCATTGGCTGGTTACGGCAAAACCTCTTTTCATCACCGCTGAACACCATCCTGACCCTGGTTGCCGTATTTATACTTTATCAGTTACTGCCGCCATTTATTAACTGGGCAATCATTGAGGCAAACTGGGTCGGCGACACAAAAGAAGCCTGTGTGAAGGATGGTGCCTGCTGGGTATTTGTCAAGGTGCGTTTTTTCCAGTTCATGTTCGGATTCTACCCCGAAGATCAATACTGGCGGGTAGTTACAGCCTTTGGCCTTTTTGCTGCCCTTATAGCTTACCTGCTTATTGAGAATGCTCATAAAAAAGGCTGGGTAGCCGCTTTTACCATTCTTGTTTTCCCGGTTATTGCCTTTTTTCTCTTCTACGGAGGCATGGGGCTGCCGGTGGTCGAAACCCATAGATGGGGCGGCCTGATGCTTACCCTGGTAATATCCGTAATTGGCATGTTTTTCGCCCTGCCCATCGGAATTATCCTTGCCCTGGGCCGTCGTTCCGAGATGCCTATCCCCAGGGCGTTATCAGTGGTATTTATTGAAATATGGCGTGGTGTCCCCCTTATCACTGTTTTGTTCATGGCTTCAGTGATGCTGCCCCTGTTCATGCCGGATGGATTTCAAATGGATAAGCTGATCAGAGCATTGATAGGGATTGTCATGTTCCAGTCAGCCTACATGGCTGAAGTGATCAGAGGAGGGTTGCAAGCCCTGCCCAGAGGACAGTACGAGGCTGCCGATGCCCTTGGTCTTGGTTACTGGCAGTCCACACTCCTGATTGTCCTGCCCCAGGCGTTAAAAACCGTCATACCGGGTATTGTCAACACCTTTATTTCCCTATTTAAAGACACAACTCTGGTATTGATTATTGGTCTCTTTGACCTGCTTGCCATTGTTCAGTCTTCATTTACCGACCCGGAATGGCTGGGTTTCTCCACTGAAGGCTATATCTTTGCAGCTTTTGTCTTCTGGATATTTTGTTTTTCAATGTCAAGGTACAGCCAGCATCTCGAGAGAAAACTGCATACCGGCCATTGAGTACATGAAACAACGTAAGCGTTCACCAGCACCCCCACGAAGTCTACGCTCGAAGTTTTCCGTAAATCAACACCTGTCTATGGTAAACGATTACTGAAACAACAACATAACAGTATAAAACAGAGGTTCAGATGCCCATGAATGTATCAAGCGAAAAACGAAAATTATCTGATAATGATATTGCCATTGAAGTCAAGGGCATGCATAAATGGTATGGCGAATTTCATGTCTTGAAAGATATAAACCTGACCATAAGAAGAGGAGAACGGGTCATCATCTGCGGCCCGTCCGGCTGTGGAAAATCAACCCTGATCCGCTGTCTGAACCGTCTGGAAATACACCAGCGGGGCGAAATCATTGTTGATGGAGTTGAGCTTGATGACAACCTCAAACATATCGAAAAGGTTCGCCGGGATGTGGGCATGGTTTTTCAGCAGTTTAACCTGTTTCCCCATTTGAGCGTCCTGGAAAACTGTTGCCTGGCCCCGATATGGGTCCTGAAAAAGCCCCGCCATGAAGCTGAAGCCATAGCCATGGAATATCTTGAACGGGTTAAAATCCCCGACCAGGCCGACAAGTATCCCGGCCAGCTCTCCGGGGGTCAGCAACAGCGGGTTGCCATTGCCCGCAGCCTCTGTATGAATCCGTCCATCATGCTCTTTGATGAACCTACCTCCGCCCTTGATCCGGAAATGATCAAGGAAGTACTTGATGTCATGATTGATCTTGCCAATGAAGGGATGACCATGCTTTGCGTAACCCATGAGATGGGTTTTGCCAAAACAGTGGCAGACCGGGTTACCTTTATGGACAGCGGTGAGATAATTGAAGAGAATGACCCGGAAAACTTCTTCTCCAATCCCCGGTCGGAACGGACAAAACTGTTTTTGAGCCAGATTCTCTAAAATTTTATTAACTGATGAGCCTCCTGCCTTCATACGATGCCCCCTGGCCCATGGAATCAGCACAACTGCCTCCAAATTACACCGTTTCGCTGCGAACATGGTTCAGTGAAAAAAAACTTGAAGAGGCATTCTCCCTGATAAGAGAGAAAAAAATCAATTTTTTCTCTTTCCAGCGTAATTATGCCGGCATGATTGCAGACAGAGAAATTCAGGTCATGATTAAAATGGCCGGGGGAAACAATCGCCTCCGGTTCGTTCTCCGGGACGGGACATGCAGCAGATGTGCAAGACGACATGGTGGCAGCCGCTGTCAACATGTGGCAGCCCTTGCCATGCTTTGTCTGCGTGAATACAAAGAGCAGCTCTTGCTGGTGGCGGATATTTTTCCGTCCAGCCCCTGGCCGCTAATCCATGCCTACATCCACGACCGTGCCCTGACAACCGCCTGTCGCCCTGAACTCATCCGGGAAAAAAATTCATATATTCTTCACACTACAAACAAAAACGCTCTATCTTTGCGAATATCCGTTTCCGAACGGGCGGCGGCAGAGCTGCACTCTCTTTATAATATTGAGATTATCGGCGATGGAGATATTTATAAAACAGCCCTGCAAAAAATAAATCCTTCATTCTGCCACACTCTGCAGAGAAATCTTGAGCAACTCACCGCTTCAAAAAATGAATCGGTTCTTAACCAGAGCGGAATGAAAAGTAAACAGCAGCACTGGGAAGCCTCCATCTGGATGCACATTGCCAGACTTTTTTTTCTGGGACATAACCGGGATAAAATAAAACTTGGCAAAAATAATGACGGCAACTTTCAGATTTATCTTGATCGGGATGGAGTCGAGCTGTTCAGGTTAACCCTCCATAGACAACATACCTGGGAGCTGCTTGACAAGTTATCAGATAAAGGTATCCCCACCAAAGACATTCCCCGCCCCATTGAACCAGGCAGGCAGTTTTCCAGGGTCTTTTTTGCCGAAAACGATATAAAGGTGATTCACTGCTGCCGGATAGTAACAGACAACAGGGAAGAAGATTATGAGCTTGCTGAACTTGTCCCCCATCGGTATGGCAGCCGCTACCTCGTGGACGACCATCTATTCTCCCTCGCACCAGTACCGACAGAAGAAAAGCTAAACCCGGAACAGGGGAAAAGACAACTCTCTTTATTTGTGCCGCCTGTCAATGATAACAAACTCAGCGGATTTACAATTTATGAAGATGATATCAGCGATTTTGTCAGCCAAAACAAAAAACAGCTTTCCTGCGGCCGCCACGAGGTGGAAGAGGAAATCCTTGAACTGAAAATTGTTGATATGCCCAGGGAACTCGTCATCAACAGTTACCGGGAAGATAAGGATTGGTGTTATCTTGCGGGCTGGTACGAGCTGGGCAACCGGAAAATCGATCTCGGCACATTATTATCCGTCACTGCCAGCGGCAAAAAGATGCTTGCCGGAACCACCTGGCTTCGCTTAAATGATTCTCCACTCTCATGGTTCCATAACCTTGGCAGAGAACGAATTGAGGAACATGAAGGAAATAAATTAATAAAAATCAGCAAAGGCGAGTTACTTGCCCTTTTATCCCATATAGACAAGACAAGGGAACTTGAACCAGCACCGGTGGCCGGCCTGCTTTCATTTCTTCGCCAGGATGGTGAAGGAAAAAAGAGTAAGGAAAATCTGCCGGAACCAGCATCACATCTCCGTTCCTACCAGCGGCACGGCACACTCTGGCTGTATAATCTCTGCAAATTTGGCCTTGGCGGTATTTTAGCCGATGATATGGGACTTGGCAAGACCCATCAAACCTTGGCCATGTTAGAACTGCTGGCATCATCCGATGAACAGAGCCGGTTTCTCATTGTCTGCCCCGTGTCCGTACTTTATCACTGGCCAGACAAACAGGAAACTTTTTTCCCGGGACTGAGTATGGCTGTTTATCACGGCGGGCAACGGGACCTTGCAAAAGCGATGGAGAGCAGGATCATAATAACCTCGTACGGCGTCATACGCCAGGATATGGACAAGCTGGCAGAGATTCAGTTTAAAACCATCATTTATGACGAGATGCACTGGCTCAAAAACAGGAAAACCGGCATGTATCTGGCGGCGTCACAAATGCAGGCCGAACAGGTTTTTGGCCTGACCGGGACCCCGGTGGAAAACCGACCGGAAGAACTTGGCAATCTGCTCTCCATATGCCTGCCGGGGCTGTTTTCCATGGACATGACCATCAACCTCTTCAAATCAGCCGATAACGAGAAGCAGAGACAGTACCTGCAGCGGTTGACCGCCCCATTTATTCTTCGCCGTACCCGTAAACAGGTCTTGCCTGATTTACCGAAATGCAGTGAGGACATCAGGATATGCAAACTGAGTGATGATCAAATCGGTGCCTACCGGCAGGTCGCTGAACAGATGTCTGAAGTGGTCAGGGAACTTGAGGAAGACAAGCTCCGGGGCGAGTTCATCGCCATCCTGTCCGTGATTACCAGGCTCAAACAGATATGCAACCATCTCTGCCTCATGGAAAAATGTACAGACTGGCAAAAATACAAAAGCGGTAAATGGGATGAGTTCACCCGCCTTGTCCAGCAATGTATGGATGGCGGATTAAAGGTGGTGGTGTTCAGCCAGTTCACCTCCATGCTGGATATCATTGCGGCCTGGCTTGTTGAAGAAAATATTGACTTTATTGATATCCGTGGCTCTGTTGCGGCCAGGGAAAGAAGTAAAAGAATAAAAAAATTCAACAATACTGAAAAATGCCGGATATGTACAGCCAGTCTCCTGGCTGGCGGCACTGGTATCGATCTGACCGGAGCCCAGGTGGTTATCCATTATGACCGCTGGTGGAATCCCGCCAAAGAGACCCAGGCAACGGCAAGGGTTCACCGCCTGGGGCAGAAAAATCCGGTTCAGGTTTACAAGTTAGTAACCACCGGAACCCTGGAAGAAAAAATCCATCATCTCCTTGAGAAAAAACAAACCATGGCCAGAGAGCTTATCGGCGAAGACGACGAGTCTATCCTGAAAACCATCAGCCGCAAAGAACTTGCCGAGTTATTTAAACTTGGTGCGTGAAACAAGCGAAAACAGCAAGGGAGCAGAGATAAAGCACTTCCGACAGGTAAGCGAGGTACGAGACTCCGGGTAAGCGAGGTACGAGACTCCGGGTAAGCGAGGTACGAGACTCCGAAATGCCTATTCTCGGACAGGCTCCTGGCTGCTGGAGTCAAGTGAATACCCCAGTTTTGAATATTCACAATTCATTATTATTGTCTGTCATCTGTAAAAGTTTTTTCTGCCACGGAAAGTATCATTTTCCAGTACGCAAAAAGCGTAAAAGCTCATTATAGGCATTGGTAAGTTCAATAAACTGTTCATGATCACCACCCTTGTCGGGATGCAGTTCCTGAGCTTTTTTCCGGTAAAGTCTGCTCAATTCTTTCCTGCTTAAACCAGTAAGTTCAGTTCCACTGACCCCGAATACCGTACTTGCCTCGTCCATGGACATGCGAATTGTCCCTGCAGGCGGAGACCGGTACTGTTCGCCGGTAAAAGTACGGGAATAATTATCCTTGATTCTCTCTTCGGGAAAGCCGTGATCAAAGTACATTATAACATAATTGATCAGGTAAGCCGGTAACCTTTCATCTCTGCCCATTCCCCGCCAGAAGAGAGTATCCTTATCCAACCTGCATATTTCCTCAACAAACCTCTCGTCTAACTTACAGGCGTTGAGCAGGTGGGGCATGGTTCGGGCGTAACATTCGCTGAAAAACCGTTGCAGGTCAAAAATAGTGACAACATAACCTTTATATTCAAACGGTGAGAGAGCCAGCTCCTGGTTAAGAATAAACTGTTCAATTTCATCTCTGGACTTATCCAGTAATTCCTTGAATGGTACAACCGAACTGTCAAGACATTGCTGATCGAGCTGGCCAAAACGAAGATAATGGAGACGGCGACGGTCAAAAATATGAGTTTCTCTGTTAATTCTCGCCCGTTCATCTTCACCCATGGGTTTCCAGTGACAATACTTATGACGATCACAGAACGGGGCAATTTTCACTCTAACCCATGGTTCGAGAAAGGGCATAAATAACTGCTCGACCTCATCATAAGAAGAATCCACCCCTTTATTTTCAAGCTGGTCAAAGACCAGATCGTCTATATAAAAAGATGAACCGCCGGGATATTTAATGAATTTACCAGGGTCATCACCAAGATATACAAGATCACGGCTGGTAAACCAATCACCACTGGCAAAGGTTTCACAAAGAATATACTGAATATTATTGTCTATTATCCGGCGGGCAAGATACATGGTTTAACAGCAACCCGAAAAGTTACGAAATTATATTTTGCCGGCAGCAGAAGAGATAACCGGTAAATAAATGGACACCGTACATCCCTGTCCATCTGGTGAATCAAGGCACAGCAGGCCACCATGTCTCATAATAGCAGAATAGGCTATGGTCAATCCCAGCCCCATACCCTTCAGGCTCCCTCTCTGCTTGGTTGAGAAATAAGGATCAAAAGCCTTGTCCATGGTTTCTAAACTCATTCCCTGACCGGTATCCTCAATAGTGATATGGACATACCTGCTTCCTGCCTCGAGCTGTTCAACCCAGTCTGCATCGTCCCCACCGTTCACTGCTGACAGGCAGACTGTCAACTCCCCTCTGCCGTCCATGGCTTCAACTGCATTGGCAATGATATTCCGAAAACTCTGAACAATCAACTCGCTGTGAAGATTGGAATAATATTTTCCCTCATCATTGATATGGTTCAGGGTAACTTTTGTCCCGGCAAGTTCCCACTCAATAATATCCGTCAACAGCTCATCAACGCATACCATTGATATTTCGGGACAATAATTATCTGAAAAATGACTGAGCTGGCGGACAAGATCAGTGGTCAGTTGCAGGGCTCTGCCTGTTTCCTCAAGCAGATTTTTCACCTTTTCATCATCTGTTACCAATTGAGCCATTTCAACATTACCATTGATAACAGTCAAAAGATTATTAAAATCATGGGCAATACCACCTGCCATACTGGTCATGGCCTCAAGGGCACGCATCCTTCCTATTTCCCGCTCAAGTTTCTCCTGCTTCGCTTCCATCTCCTTACGACGGGTAATATCACTGAGAATTCCTACGATTGTGAACCGGTTACCATCATTAATCGGGACAAAATTAAAAATTACATAACGGTTATCAAGAAGAACAGGGTTATCATAATCAAAAACTAATGGTGGTGATGTCTCTGAAACGGTGAAATTTGCCATCCATTGTCTTAAAAGTTCAGCATTTTTTTCAGGCAGCAATTCCACAAAATTACTGGCAAGGAAACCGGCTTCCTCTATCTGAAATATTCTGCAACAGGCAGAGTTTACCCGAATAACCCGCCCCTGGTCATCTAACTCAAGAGAGCCTTCCAGCATCTGATCAAAGACAACTTCATAATGTCTCTTATTGATCAGCAACTCACGGGTCACTTCCCGTGGATAAAGTCCTTCAAGACCTTGAATATCAGAAAATAACGCCTTGTTTTCTGAGCGAAAAGCCTTTAATGCCGCAAGAATATGTTTACGCATATTTACGGCTATCCCCTTGGCAATACAGATGTCTGCTCCTATCTCAAAAAAACCAGTATCATCCTCAAGGGCAACACCGGAGAGGACAACTATAAAAATATCTTGATACTCAGGAGTATTACGAATAATATGACAAAGTTTCATGCCGTCAATCCCCGGCATGACCAGATCGGTGAAAACAATATCCGGCCGAAACCTGTCAACAAGGTCAACGCCTGCAAGACCATCAACCGCTGTCTGAACCACATACCCCTCCCCCTCTAAAATAGAAGCGACCAGCTTAACAATAACCGGGTTGTTATCAACAAC
>CAZHPX010000039.1:0-8500 GCA_964534785.1 uncultured Desulfobulbaceae bacterium
AGCACTCACTGTTAACCAAAATGCGGGTAAATCCAACTGAATTTTGTGGTCATAGTAAAAATGGTGCCGGAAACGGTAAAGGTAAATGCCAAAACAGATGCCGAAACCAAAATGGGTCTGCCATGAAACGCAGTCAATAAAATAGCTGCCCCACCAACCTTTTCCCATGTCAGACACAAGTCTGACATGGGCTCCTGGTACCACCGCTTATGCGGCAACGGGGCAAGCGAATAAGTAAATTTAAAAATGACACAGAGTGTGTCAGGGGACATCCCACCGCACTGGTGGGACGAGGGGTAAACTATTCATTTGCTGTAAACTGTTTGTTCCAGGGATCAGTATCAGAATTTTCTTCATAGAGCATCGGTTCCTCGGTGGAGCCAAGCCCCTGACTGACATCCGACGGTAAATAACCGTTACCTGAAGAATCATACGGATCACTGAATGCCCGTTCTGTCCATTGTTTCATATACCCATCAGTTATTCTATGCATTGCCGAACCTCTATTTTTTAATTGCACCTGAGCAGTTAGCTTTCTTATATTTATTTAGTCATAGCTAACACGCTTGTCAAGAAAAAAAACACCTTCTTCTTGTTTTTTTCAGGCACTCACTGTCTGTCAGGAAAACCGGCACTCACCAGTCTATTCAGCCATGTTCCTTCTATAGCCGGTGAGTGCCGGATTTCCGGTCGGCAGGGCAACCGATGAAAGGTGACACCGCACTGGTGTCACCAGGGCAAACCAGAAGACAGAGGACAGAATAGTTTGATGCTTCGCATTCGGAGTCTTCGCTCGAAGTCTCCGCTCGAAGTCTACGCTATCTACCTGTTCGATATTCGATATTAAAATTACCAAACTAAATCTGCAGATAAGCAACATGATAAAAGTATCATTTTTTTGTATTGCACCCCCATAGTACAGCATATTAGCCCTGACTGGGTATCCGCTTAACTCAAGTTCATACAATATGTAGTGGTTGCATAACTGTTAAAGAGACAATCTCCTTATCCTCGTTGCACCAGTGCCGGATTCCCCCCTATTCCATCATGTGAACCCTTTCACAATCAGGACATATCCAGGTCGGCCCGTTGGAAATACCCCATTTATTTTCATTAAAACATTCGGGGCAAATTTCAAAACTGCAGGTACAACTCCAGCAGAATGGTTTTTTTTCTTTACAGCAATGACAGATGAATTCTTTTTTTCTTTCTCTCCGCCTGATCCGTCCTGTTTTTTTTTCAACCATGTCTCACTCTCCAATCAAAGTATATAAAGATACCTAACCTGATTATCTGCCTAATTCGCTTCCCAGCCAGTCAAAATAAGCATTATTGCCTTTAATTATTTCAGTGGCAATAATTTCAGCCACTTCATAAGGATGTACCTGTTCAATGGCTGCCTGCAACTCATGAAACATATCCTCCCTGGTTTTTATAACACAAAGAAACTCCTGACTCTGTTCAATTTTTCCCTGCCAATGATATGATGAACTGCATGAAAGAATTTGAACACAACCAGCCAGACGAAGATTCAGCACATGTTCTGCAAGCTCATCGGCCTGTTTTCTGGTTTCAACGGTGGTCATCACCTGGATATATTTATTCATCATCATCCCCTTCCTGATTTTTTTTAATTTGCCTCTATTACATTTTTTCTGTTACGGTTATTGAGTATCTGGTCAACATATCGTAAAATAATTTAAAAACCCACTCATAAAAAATGCTTTTTACTGTCGATATTGGCAATTCCCATACCGTCAGCGGTCTTTTTAAAGATGGCATACTCCTTAAAGACTGGCGGGTTAAATCCGAGCGGGATCGTACCGCCGATGAGCTGGCAATCCGTTATAATCTTCTGTTCACTATGGCCGAACTTGACCATAAGAATGTAAGCAGCTTTATTATATCCTCTGTGGTACCTACCCTGGAAAAAAGCTGGCTTGAATACGCAAAAAAATACCATGACCTGGGTTGCCCACCCATTTCGGTCAACCATTTAACCAAGACCCCGATAAATATAAAAATCCAGAACCCTGCGGAAATAGGTGCAGACCGGATTGTCAATGCGGTTGCCGCCTATGATCAGATAAAAGACAACCTGATTGTTATTGATTTTGGCACAGCCATTACTTTTGACTGCGTAAGTAAAGAACGAAATTATCTTGGCGGTACCATTCATCCCGGCATAGGAATAT
Organism: uncultured Desulfobulbaceae bacterium; assembly: GCA_964534785.1. Lineage (GTDB taxonomy): Bacteria > Desulfobacterota > Desulfobulbia > Desulfobulbales > Desulfobulbaceae > DRLX01. The sequence continues at coordinate 2,196 of CAZHPX010000039.1, forward strand.
CCCTTGATGCCCTGGCCGGAAGAACCGCTAAACTTCCCAGGATTGAGATCGATACCCCTCCAAAGGAAAAAATCGGCAGGACAACAGCCTCAGCCATCCATTCCGGGATGCTCTACGGGTTTGGCGGGCTGATTGACAGAATGGTGAGTGTTCTCAGCAAGGAAATATCTCCCGGACAGAAACGGGTTCAGACCATAGCCACCGGAGGCATGGCAGGGCTTATAACCCCGTTTACATCCACCATTGATCAGGTTGACCCTTATCTTACACTGAAAGGACTGGCACTTATCCATGCTGAAAACTGTTGCTCCTGATATCCATCACCACCGTCTCCCCAAATCTTTGCAGCCCGGAGACATGATTGGCCTGTTTGCTCCGGCCGGACCGGTTCGAAACATAAAAGAGCTGCAACGGGGTATGGAAATTCTGCGGGCAATGGGCTTTCGCCTTAAACTGATCACCGATATTACACCGCAAAATAATCCGGAGATATACCTTGCCTCTACAGATAGTAAACGGGCTGCGGAATTTCACAGCTTGTGGGGTGATCCGGAAATTTCTGGACTTATGGCCGTCCGCGGCGGCTTTGGCTGTCTGCGTATGCTTAAACTGATTAATTACCGGCTATTATCAATATCCCCAAAGCTGCTCATCGGTTTCAGCGATTTAACCAGCCTGCTCTCAGCAGTATTAACCGGGGCCAACCTTATATCTCTGCACGGGCCGGTGGTTACTTCCCTCGGGCAATCAGATACCATCTCAATCCAGAGTTTATATGATAATATAACTGGAAACTGGCAATCATACCAAATAAAGGAAAAAGGAGAAAAAGTAACCATCCTCCGCCCGGGAACCGGTTACGGAACGTTACTGCCCGGCAACCTTACGACCCTGGTTCACCTGATTGGCACCCCCTGGGAACCTGTCTGGAAAAAGTCAATCCTGATTATCGAGGATACCGGAGAACCGCTCTACAAATTGGATAGGTTGTTTACCCATCTTAACTGTGCAGGAAAACTTGAGCAACTCTCCGGTCTGATTCTTGGTTCCTTTGACAATGGCGGCAACGATTTAATGATCAACACCAAAAAACTCAAACAAAGAATTATTGAGCTTACCAGACCCTACGACTATCCGCTCTGGGCTGACTTCCCCATGGGCCACCTTTTAAGAAACCTCACGATCCCCATGGGGATGCAGGCCACCATGGACAGTGACGAGCATACCCTCCATATTCATCCGGCACTCACCGATCATTGAACGACAATATTTACTCAACTGGTGAGTGCCGGATGGACATGGAGGTTGAGCCGGGATTAAGTCATTCTTCCGTCCCTTTTACAGATTGTTCAATTTTATCAATCGCAGTTATCAATAAAAATAACAGGTTTATATCTTGACAGGATATTTCTTTGTTTATTATAGCGTAACTGTTCATACATGCCATAAAACCCATTGGCTTGGAGCTTGAGCGTAAACAACCTGAATTTTATCAGTTGATTTGCTGATTAACAACATGGCATTTGATTTGATGTATTTAAAAGATAAAATTTCTGTGGAAATCGTTCTCATCTGAAGGTATTCTGAATAGTGAGCGTTTACCTGTGCTGCAGATGAATGTCCCGAAGGGCGAAATTTTATTATGTCCGGGTTAAAATATAAGCCATGTTTTTAGTCGATATTAATATTGATAAATAAGGCAGCTCTAACAATTATCAATGCTTCTTTGTCACGGATTCAGGGGTATTGTAAATACTGATAACAGAGACACCGTTTGCCCAGGCACTCCCGTTTACTTGACCAGGGTCATCTGCTGTGGATATCCGGGTCAGCAACAAAAAGGACACCAAAATGAGTAAAATGACAGGATCACAGGCAATTATCAAATGCTTGCAGGAAGAGGGAATTGACACTATTTTCGGTTTTCCGGGTGGTGCCGTTATTGACCTTTACGATGAACTTTTTGATTCCGACATTAAACATGTCCTTGTTCGTCATGAACAGGGTGCTGTACACGCTGCAGACGGATACGCCAGGGCTACCGGCAAAGTCGGGGTTGCCCTGCTGACTTCCGGGCCGGGTGCCACCAATGGTGTTACCGGCATTGCCACGGCCTATCTGGATTCCATCCCTATCGTTGTTCTAACCGGCCAGGTGCCAAGGGCGTTGATCGGCAACGATGCCTTCCAGGAGGTTGATATCGTTGGTATCACCCGGCCATGCACCAAACATAATTACCTCGTTAAAGATCCTGACGAACTGGTATCCACCATCCGCGAAGCCTTTTATCTTACCGCATCCGGTCGTCCCGGTCCTGTCCTCATCGACCTGCCTAAAGATGTGGTCGCCTCGATGGTGGCATTTCCAGAGAAAAAACCGATCAAGATGCAGACCTACCAGCCAAACCTAAACCCCCATCCCGGTCAGGTGGAAAAAGCATGCAGGGCCTGTCTGAGAGCAAAACGACCGGTACTCTATATCGGCGGCGGGGTAATTCTCTCAAATGCCAACAAGGAGTTGACAGAGCTTGCTGAAAGATTAACCTCCCCTGTGACCATGACCCTCATGGGACTCGGCGGTTTCCCCGGCAGTGACCCTCTTTCGCTTGGTATGCTGGGAATGCACGGCAGCTATGCCGCCAACATGGCTGTTGCCAAGGCTGATCTCCTGATAGCCGTCGGCGCCCGCTTTGACGACAGGGTAACCGGTCGTCTCGATGCCTTTGCCCCCCATGCTGAAATTATTCATATTGATATTGATCCCACTTCCATCAGCAAGAATGTTGAAGTCGATATTCCCATTGTCTCCGACTGCAAGCATGCTCTCCGGGCAATGAATAGCTGGTTTGATGACAACAAGGACTTTGATGGCAACGCCATGGCAGAGACCCGTCGCCCCTGGCTGGAACAGGTCAGGGCGTGGGACGAAAAACACCCCATGACCTATCATGGAGAGGGGGATATTATCAAGCCTCAATATGTTATAGAAATGATAGACAAGCTGACAGGAGGAGATGCAATCATAACCACTGAGGTAGGTCAGAACCAGATGTGGGCCGCCCAGTTCTACAAGTTCAACAATCCCCGGCAGTTGCTGACATCAGGTGGTCTGGGAACCATGGGTTATGGTCTGCCGGCAGCCATTGGTGCCAAACTTGCTTTCCCAGACAAAACTGTCATAGATGTGGCTGGTGACGGTTCCATCCAGATGAATATCCAGGAATTAGCGACAGCGAAACAATACAATGCATCGGTCAAGGTCGCCATACTGAACAACAACTATCTTGGTATGGTTCGCCAGTGGCAGGAGCTGTTTTATAATAAACGTTACTCAGCAACAGTCATGGAAGTTACTCCTGATTTTGTAGAACTTGCCAAAGCATATGGAGCAGTCGGGCTTCGGGCAAAGACCAAAGATGAGGTCGAACCAGTCATCAAAGAAGCACTGGCAACCGACAATACTGTCATTATGGATTTTGCAATCAGCAGAGAAGAAGGTGTTTACCCCATGGTTCCGGCCGGCAAGGCAACAACAGAGATGCTGCTCGTCTGATTTCAGGGAACAGGTGTCAGGAGACAGGCTGTTTTTATAAAATTTACCCCCAGCTCCTGAACATAAAATGTAACCGTTCACAGTTATCAGTTTATGGCTGACAGTTAAATCTTAAAAAAATAAAAAACCGTGAACCGAGAACTGGAAACCGTGAACGGCTACCATAAAACCGTATAAATACAGGACAGAATATAATGAAACATACATTATCAGTTTTACTTCAAAATAAACCAGGAGCACTTTCCAGGGTAACAGGTCTGTTCAGCGGACGCGGCTTTAATATTGAGAGTCTATGTGTGGCGGAAACTATTAACTCGAAAGTCTCCTGCCTGACCCTCGTTACCCGTGGTGATGAGGCTATTATTGAACAGATTATCAAACAACTACATAAACTAATTGATGTTATAAAAGTAACCGATATTTCCGAAGGCGAATATGTAGAGAGGGAAATGGTTATAATCAGGGTCAAGGCAGAAACACATACCCGTGCCGAAGTATTACGAGTTATTGATATTTTTCGCGGCAAAGTGGTTGATGTCTGTCCAACCTCGTATGCTGTGGAAATTACCGGCCCGGAATCAAAGATAAAAGCGGTCATTGACATTCTTCGTCCCATTGGTATCAAGGAGATTATCCGTACCGGCACCATTGCCATGATGAGAGCTCCCAAGAAATGATCAATGTAAACAGGTGGATGATAAAGACTCCGTAAAGCACTTCTGAACAGTTACAGTCCGGAGATTGTGCAAATTTTTTAGATTAACTGAACAGTTATGTATAAACAATCATCAGGCATGGCCGTAAACCGGGCATGCTTTTTTTATTCACCAGCAAAAGCACAAAAAACACGAAGACATGAAACCACAACATCTCCCCGTCGCCAAAGAAGGTTATCCCTTTATTCTTTTTTGTGCTTTTTTGACATTTATATGGGCAATCCTCGGTTTTGCCGGAGTTACTGCCATTGGTATCGTCCTGACCGGATTTACCACCTGGTTCTTCCGTGATCCGGTACGGGTTACCCCGGACGAACCTGATGGAATAATCTGCCCGGCAGACGGCAGGGTAATTATTATTAAAGAAATTGATGATAACCGCTTTCTTCATGGTAAAGTTTTAAAAATCTCAATTTTCATGAATGTTTTTAATGTTCATGTGAACCGGATTCCATATCAGGGAACAGTGGAAAAAATTAACTTGCAAGCTGGTAAATTTTACGCGGCTGACCATAACAAGGCAGCTCTCCATAATGAGTATTGTGCTATGATCATGCGTACTGGAACAGGTATCCGTTACGGTGTGGTTCAAGTTGCCGGATTGATTGCCAGGCGCATTGTCTGCCGGGCAGAGAAAGGTGATTCTCTCAACAGCGGGGAAAGATACGGTCTCATCCGTTTCGGTTCCAGGGTCGATTTATATTTACCAACAGATACTGAAATTAATATCCAGCTTCGCCAGAAGGTTAAAGCTGGAGAAACGATTCTGGGATATTTTAATAATCAGGAAAGAGAAAAAGGTTGATCAGTTAAAAAAGCTCAAGAGGATTAAAGTGAAAAAAGCAAACAAAATATTGTCAATTCTGATCACCCTGCTCTTACTGCTCTTAACAGCCGGTTGTGCCGGTATGGGCAAACCGGTCGCAAAACCGGAGGTAAGCGTTGTCGATATGCAGATTGTAGAGATCAGGCCCCTTGAAGCTGAGTTTCTCCTTTTCTTGAGAATTATGAATTCCAACCCGTTCCCCCTTGACCTTACAGGCTTAAGCTGTAACCTGAAGATAGACGGAAAATATTTTGCCACAGGTATCGGTAATGAACGGATGCAGATACCGGCCTTTGCTTCCGAAGTTATATCCGTGAATGTATACGCCTCCACCCTGCAAATGTTCTCTTCACTTATGAATATTATCCAGAGAAGGGAACATGACAGCTCCCGGCTGTTTGCCTATGAACTGAACGGGACAATCCGTATGGACAGACAATTCACGGGGACAGTGGGTTTTCACAATACTGGAGAATTATTTCTACCGGGGTCATCATATTAAAGTAGGGGCGGGTTTCAAACCCGCCCCTACTGGTGACACCGCTCTCCCTACTGGTGACACCGCTCTGCGGTGTCACCAGGGCAGGTTGACAAAAAATAAAATGGATTAATTTCTTGCAATCCAAGGCTGAAAAGTGGGCTTTCCGTTCAGGCTCCCAACTAATATAATTCAGGGAAAACTCCAGTTCCATCTGAAGCATTACAGGAATATTCTTCTTCAATCATTTTCTGATCTGTTGCAATGGCCATGATTTTTTGGTTACTTCGTTTAATGTTGCTTAAGCCACCTGTCAAGAGTTTCAAAAACAAGCTCCCGTTTAATGGGTTTGCTGATATAGTCATTCATCCCCGCTTCAATGCAGGTCTCCCGGTCACCTTTCATGGCGTTGGCGGTCATGGCTATTATGGGGATTTTAGCAAACCCGCGCTTGCGGATCTCTTTTGTTGCCTCCAGGCCATCCATTTCCGGCATCTGGATGTCCATAATAATTATATCAAAATCATCAGGAGATGCGGTAAAGGTTTCCACCGCCTCTCTGCCGTTACGGGCAGGTGTGACTGTGTAGCCGGCCTTGCCCAGGATCAGGGTCGCCAGTTTGAGGTTGACCGGGTTGTCTTCTGCGAGGAGGATTTTTGCTGATTTTTTTGTTTTTGTTTCTTCATTGTTTGCCTTGCGAGTAACAGGTTTAGTTTTTTCACTTTGTCCGGTT
>CAZHPX010000040.1:0-5440 GCA_964534785.1 uncultured Desulfobulbaceae bacterium
CTTCGACATTCGATATTCGACATTCAATCTGATCTGCCCGCAGGGCATTATGTTCCAAGTATGATCTACGAGGTTTGATATGCGTGTTGCAATAGTTCATTATCACCTTCAACGGGGCGGGGTCAGCCGTATTATTGAACATACCGCGGCTGCACTCTCAGGAAGCGATGTTTCCTTACTGGTGTTGACCGGCCAACCGCCCGGTGATGATTTTCAAGTGCCGTACCAGGTGGTTCCCGGTCTGCAATATGAGGCATCTCGTCCGGGGCAGACAAGCCGGGAGCTGGCAGAGGCATTGAAAGATGCGGCGAAAAAAGGACTGGGAGGATTGCCGGATATCTGGCATGTTCATAATCACAGTCTTGGTAAAAACATGGCATTGCCTGGTGTTATCCGCCGGCTTGCTGAAGAAGGGCATCGGCTGTTACTGCATATCCATGATTTTCCCGAAGACGGCAGGCCCGGCAATTACCACTTGATGGTGGATAAAATCGGCGGCCATGATAAGAGAGAGATGGCAGGGCTTCTTTATCCTCTGGCAGAGCATATACATTATGCGGTATTAAACAGCCGTGATTTTGCTTTTCTTCTTAACAGTGGAGCTGACCCGGCCTGTCTTCATCTCCTTGCCAATCCGGTAAAACTCAATTTTCATGGAGAAAAGAAAAAAGAAAAACCTTCCCTCGCGGGGCGGTTGTTTCTCTATCCAACCCGGGCTATTCGCCGAAAAAATCTTGGCGAATTTATCCTCTGGGCCGCGGTAAGTTCAGGGGAAGATCGCTTCGCCACCACTATGGGGCCGGAAAATCCAAGGGAAAGGGTTCGCTACGAAAACTGGCTCAGGTTTGTCCTTGAGCTTGACCTGCCCGTGGAATTTGAACTTGCCATGCAGCCGGGCCAGTCGTTCACAGGACTGCTTAAGCAGTCTTATCAAATGATTACCACTTCAGTAGCAGAAGGGTTTGGCCTGGCGTTTCTTGAACCATGGCTTGCAGACCGGTCGGTGTGTGGTCGTGACCTGCCTGAAATAACCAGAGGTTTTGCAGATGATGGTATTCTTCTTCCCGGTCTTTATGAACGGCTGGAAGTACCGGTGAACTGGCTCAGCCAGGGCAGGTTGTCGGATAAGGCCATGGCCGGCTATGAACAATGTCTGTCTGCTTATGGACGGGAACCTGAAAACGATGCCATGGAGAGAATCATGTCGGCCTGGCTGCGGGACGATATGGTTGATTTCGGCCGCCTCGATGAAGAGATGCAGCAGCAGGTTATCCGCCGGGTTGTTAACAACCCGGATGAGGCTGCGGCCATATTACCGGCCTGTCTGCCGGAAGAGGGAAACAATATTAATCTGATTGGTGAGAATAAAAAAATCCTTGCAACAAAGTACAGCCTCAAGGGGTATGGTAACCAACTATTATCCATATATAATCATCTTGCCGTCACCGCCCCCCGGTCATCATTTGGGGCAATGGATGGGGAACGGCTGCTGGATCATTTTCTTGCCCCTGAGAGATTATATCTTTTAAGGGTGGACTGAACATAACCGTTCACCACAGGTGCTGACTTACGGAACGCTTACGACTGAACAAATGAAGATATCTGATAGAGAACAACAAGTTATAGAGAATTTGCTCAACCCCCTTGAACCGGTTGCAACCGGTGTGGAGGAAAAAATTAGCTCTATTTCAGTCAAAGCGGTTATCTTTGACATATATGGCACTCTTTTAGTTTCGGCAGCCGGAGATGTGGGGCCGGACTCAGCAGAAGATGACGAATCCGCTTTTTCCATGGCTCTTGCTGATGGCGGCTGGGATGCTGTTTCAGGCGTTGTTGCCGGAACCTGGTTGTTGCGGGAAGAAATTGACAAAATTCATGCTGACAAAAAAGGAGCGGGAATATTATACCCTGAAATTGATATCCTTCAGGTCTGGCAGCGAGTCCTGTTACGGCTTGGGTTTAGAACAGGTGAGCAGGAACTTGAAAAAATTCGTTTAACAGCTCTTTCCTATGAATGCAGGATTAATCCGGTCTGGCCCATGCCGGGCCTCTATGAAACCATAGCCTGTTTACGGGATTCCGGGATTATAATGGGGGTGTTGTCCAATGCTCAGTTTTACACCCCTCTTCTTTTTGAATTCTTTAGCAAATCGTCTTTGCCCGGATTGGGTTTTAATGATGATCTGCTTCTTTTTTCGTATAAAGAAGGAAGGGGAAAACCTTCCATGGAGCTGTTTACCTGTCTTGATGAGCGATTACGGCTCATGGGGATTGAACCGGAGCAGGTGCTTTTTGTTGGTAACGATATGCTAAAAGATATCCGCCCGGCCCGGGCAGTGGGCTGGAAGTCTGCTCTTTTTGCAGGAGACAGGCGATCCCTGCGTTGGCACAGGGACAAGCTTAAGGATATCGTTGTTGTTCCTGATCTGGTGTTAACCGATCTTGTCCGCTTAAAGGGTGCCCTGGAACTATGACATGGTCAAGTAGAGATGGGTACAGGTGCGGGAGACGGCAAAAGGTTTTATCCTCGCTGCACCGCTCCTATCCTCGTTGCACCGCTCCGCGGTGTAATGCCATCCGGCACTTACCAGTCTATTCAGTCCCGTTCTTTCAATAGCCGGTGAGTGCCGGATTCTGGCCGCAGAGCAACCGATGAAAGGTGAAGGTGACACCGCAGAGCGGTGTCACCAGGGCAAGAATAAAGTCCATGTCCTTATGATATCCACGGGCAGGAAGTGGTGCCGGAACCGTGACAAAACGGGGTTTTGGTTTGGGGTGGAAGTCAATAAAACGAACCAGAGGGTAGAGCAGGGACAGAAAAAACAGTATTCCTGTCCATTGCAGACAGCGATGCAGAAAAAGGCGGCGGTTTTGAGGGGCTTTGTTATGGCGGCTATTTCCTTTTATTTGCACGATATTTTATTTTCAATGCTTTTTCCACATGCTCTGGGACAAGACTGTTGACATCACCGTTATGCTTGGATACCTCCTTGATAATGCTCGAACTGATATATATCCAGCGAAAACCGGTCATCAGGAAAACAGTATCAACTTCTCGTTTCAGTTTTCTGTTCATCAAAGCCAATTGGAATTCATAATCAAAATCTGACACTGCCCGCAGACCGCGGATAATAGCACAGGCATTTTTTTCCACAGCGTAATCAACAATCAATCCGCTGGTTCCTTCCACCTCAATCCTTCCGTTGGCACTCTTAAAACAATTTCTGGTCATTTCTAACCGTTCCTCAAGGGAGAAGAGCGGTTGTTTGCGAATATTGACGGCCAGAGCAATAATAACCTTGTCAAATAATCTCAAGGCACGATTAACAATGTCAATATGACCATTGGTGATGGGGTCAAAGGTGCCGGGATATACGGCAATGGTGGGTATATGTTTTTTATTTTTCATTATTTTTCTGTCCTCTGACTTCTGTCTTCTGATAAATCCAGATACCGGTTTCGCCATAACTGCGTTGATCAATCAGTTCCATGTCGTTGATCAACTCCGGCAGTCTCTGGTCATGTCGTTCTTCTACGATAATTCGGGTCCGACTGGCCAGAAGACCTGAGTTTTCCAGTAATATTAAAGATTGACAGGCCAGTTTTTTTTCATATGGGGGATCCATAAACACCAGGTTAAAGTGTAGAGTTGCGGTGAGATGTTTACGAAGCCATTGTATATCGGCAGGACGGGCAAGGTCTAATTTGAAGATACGAGCATTGGCCTGTTTGAAACAGGAACGCAGATTTTTCCCGATAATTTCTATGGATATGTTACTTTTGTCAACAAAAATAACCTGTCTGGCTCCCCTGCTTAATGCCTCTATCCCCACCGCCCCTGTGCCGGCAAACATATCAAGCATTATTGAGTCTCTGGTTTGTTCAGCAAGGATATTAAAAAGAGCTTCTCTGGTTCGATCACTTGTGGGGCGAATGGACAGGTCGTGCCTGTTGGGGCTGGTAAGTCTTCGTCCTTTTGCTTTTCCTCCTGTTATTCGCATGGTGTTTACGCTTTTAGAACCTTTACATCATACTGGATTAACCCGGCCTCACCGGGGCAGCCCCAGACTTACGCTGTAAGCGTTTACCAGTGGTTCGAAGTCTACGCTTATCTCTATCTACGCTACGCTACCTGTTCGTACAAGCAGGCTGGCGTACTCTGCAAAGTCCTGTGTGAGGTAAGCCTGATTGTGCGAAGAGGCAGCGTAGACTCCGCGGTGTGCTGGTGAACACTCACCGGAACCGGGGCTTTTCACACCCTGGTACCCCCGCTCTGCGGTGGTACCTTCACTCTTCCGCCCGCTCTTTTCTTCCTCTCCTCTCTCCTCCCGGCTGTAATTTTGCCCGCAGGCGGGCATCTAATCCACGACTGTGCCTCTAATCTGTCTATTTAACCACTTTTTCAGCGGTTTTTTTCTTTTTTCTTCCGCGTATTGCATTATACAAACCCATGACCGGACCGGAGGAAATGTAGATGAGCATCCCTGCAAACAGGGTTATCGGTGGTTCCGTGGCAAGGAGAATAATGAGCAGTACTATGCCGACAATTGCCTGAAATTTTCGCTCTCTGGAAAGATTTACATGTTTGAAACTCAAATAACGGTGGGTTGATACCATGAGATAAGACAGAATATAGACCAGGATAAGGATGGACAGGTGTTTAACCGTGCCGGTGGCACCAAGGAACCAACTGAACATTACTGTGGTGGCTATCATGCTGGCGGCAGCCGGGCAGGGGAGACCGACAAAATCATCATTTTTGTCTTCGTTTTCGTCTGCGGAGTTAAAGCGGGCAAGTCTGAGTGCTGTGGTGGCCACAAGAAGAAAAGCAGCCAGCCAGCCATATCTTCCGTAGGGGACAAGAGCCCAGAGATAGGCAAGCAGGGCCGGGGCAACCCCAAAGGAAACCATATCACATAGAGAGTCCAGTTCCATGCCGAAACGGGAAGTCGAGCCGGTCATCCGGGCAACCCGGCCATCAATGGCATCAAAAAAACCAGCCACGAGAATGGCCACAGCAGCAACAAAAAAGTTACCGTCGATTGAGGCAATAATTGAGTAAAAACCGCTGAACAGGGCTGTGCAGGTCAGCAGGCATGGTAGTGGATAAAATTTTTTGCTGGCGGGGATTGTCATGGATGTTTATATTTTCCTGGAAATGTATTAACCCTGCCTCGGTGTTTTTTTTATATACAAGCAGGAATGACCGCGGCAGGACAGGGTTTTACAGGGGCTCATTATTAATACCTGAATTGAAGTTTCGCCCATCTGTAAACAAGATAAGATGCTTCCCTCGTCTCACCGCTCTGCGGTGGGACGAGAACTGATTATTGTTGTAAAATGAAAAATGTAGTATTACAAGGAAAAGTTAAGAAAAATTCCCTATTCCTCCCTGACCTATGCACAAGGTTTCAGATTGCAAAAGTGCATGGCCGCAGAC
>CAZHPX010000040.1:5450-8382 GCA_964534785.1 uncultured Desulfobulbaceae bacterium
AATTATCGATGCCGGAATCGAACATATCCGGATATGCTTATACGATTCTGATAATACCCTGGCAGAAAATATAGTTATCCCCAGCAATGGTGACTTGCGGCAGGCTTTTTCCCGGCCTGATTCAAGCCGTATATTATCGGAAAAACCTGATAATCCTCCTGTATTTGTTACCGGTAAACTTGCAGAAGTTGTCCAGGATATACTTGGCAGGGGAACAATTATTCTTCCGGCTGCTGCTCTGTGGGCTGCTGCCATGGCCATGACAGGCAGGGAAAAGGTCAATAAAGGCTCATTTGCCTTTATTGACCTTTCCGCTTCCGGTTATCTCGTTATCGGCGTTAATCCGGAAGGGGAACTTCAAGATGATATGCTGGTGGTTAATCCCCGTTGCGGTGCCGGTTCCGGTGCCAATATTGACAGGGTCCTGCAGAAACTTGCCATAGAGAGGGAAGAAGTTGACAATGTTCTTGTTGATTATCTTGGCGAGTCCGGGCGGGAAAAACGACTGGATATTGCGGTTCGGGCTGATCGTTGCGGGGTTTTCAGCTCGTCTGCGACCATATCTGACAAGAACCAGGGGATACCTCTTGATTATGCTCTGGCGGTGACCCTTAAATCAGAAGTGTTGAAATGCTGCCGAAAACTCTCCTCTGGTTTTGACACGGTTTATCTCACCGGCGGCGTATTTGCCTGGCGTTTTAACCGTGATTGTGCCTCGGATTATCTGCAACAACAGGGTGTGAAAGAAGTTAACTATGATGCCAGCCATTTCCCATTGTTAGACGGAGTTAATTATCTTGTTGGACAGGTGGGCGGTGAAAACTTTTTTCAGCCGGAACAGGCTCTGAAAAAAATACCAGTCCTGATGGAGTTTCCCGCTTTCACCACCCTAAAAAAAACATTTACCGACAATAATCTTTATCTTCGCCTTCCCGACGAGCCACCAACAGCCTGGACGGCTGCGGAATTTGAGAACAGAGAGGTCTTTGTTGCTCTTGATGTCGGCTCCACCATGGCAAAAATTGAAATTGCCGATGCCGACACGGAAGAATCCTTGTTTTTTGGTGCCCGCAGCAACCACGGCGATACCATTGAGACCATCAAACATATCTTTATTGATTTGCAGTCCAAAGGAGTAACACGCCTGAATATCGCCCAGATAGGGATCACCGGCAGTGCTCGTTATCAGGTGCAGGAGGCTCTGCGGCGGATTTATCCGCTCCTTGATCAGCGGATTATGGTGCTGGTGGAAAACTATGCCCATGCAAGGGGTTCCATTGACCTGGCCAGAGATCATATTAATCACTTGAAAGAAAAAGGGATTGAGAATATCAGTGAGAATTTTTTTACCCTTGTTGATATCGGCGGGGAGGATACCAAACTATCCACCATCTCCCTGCGGCGGGGTGAATTATTTGATAATGCCATGAATATCAAATGTTCTGCCGGTACCGGCAGCCTGATGGATTCACTTCGCTCACTCTTTGCCATTGATGATATTGGAGATGCCTGCGAACAGGCTTTTCAGGCAAAGCGGGCCTATGCCATCAATGCCACCTGTGCCGTATTTCTCATGGAAAATGGACGCAAGCTCCAGGCCCAGGGGGTTCCCCACGACGAAATCTTCGCCTCTGCCAACTGGGCGATTGTCGAAAATATGGCCCGTTCCCTGTGGAGCCAGGTGGAACTTCCCGAAAATGGTGTGGTTCTTCTCCATGGCCAGACCATGCTGTCTGACCCTTTGCCTCTTGCAGTTACCCAAAGGATGCAGGAATATACCAATTCTCACTGTTATTGTCTTGTTCCGCCATACCCCGGTCATCGGGCCTGCCGGGGACTTGTGAAGACCATGGCCAGGGAGCGGGTATCAGGGGCAGCATCCTGTAAGCTTGATATTTTTATTAAGCAGACTTTTGAAAAAAAGGTCATCCAGTGCCGGGGCGGAGCCTGCGGCGATAAACAGGCTCGCTGCAATCGTACTTCGCTCTCAGGTATTGATTTTGCGGGTAATCGATTTAATTTTACCCTTGGCGGCTGTACTGCCATCAACGAGTTGCTGGCACAAAAACAAAAAGATAAAAAAAACAAAGAACAGTTGCAGAACCTGGTACAGATACAGGGGAAAAGAAAAACTGCCATAGATACCTATAAAGAGATATGGGAATTTATAGATAAACGCCAGCCGCGGACAGATGATCCGAACAGGTTGGTGATTCCGCGTTGTTTCTCTGTTTCCGAGTGGGCATTTTTTTTCGCCCGTTTTTTTCATTGCCTGAGCGTGCCGGTGCATGTGGATAATGTCCAGGCATCAGACCTTATTGATGCCCAGCCGTTTTTCAATGTTGATACCTGTGCTCCTCAAATCGGAGCCGTCGGGCATTTACGCCGTCTGGCAACCGAGCCGCACGGCATGATTATTGCCCCTCAGATTGAATACCAGAACACCGATGATACCAGTCTTGGCCGAACCTGTACCACCAACCAGGGCGGGATTATGGTGGCAAAAACAATGGCTGAAAAAGATTACCCACAAGCCAGGTTTCATCTCTTTAATATAGATTTAAAAGAATTTGAGCCCCTTGCCATTGCCCGCCAGTTATACCTGCGACTGCAGCCTGTATTTTCCCATTATAAAATTAATCCGAAAATAAAAGAAATCTCATCAGCAGTGGAGCAGGCCATGGCTGATCATCTTCAGCTTAAGCGGCAGGCGGCTGATCGGGCCGCAGATATTATGGAAGCGGCCATCCAGGCAGGGCGGTCAGTGGCAGTGGTACTGGCAAGGGAGTACATTCTTAATCCTGGGATTTATGACAGTCATGTGGGGCGTCTCCTCCGTGATAAAAACATAACTGCCTTGCCGGCGTATCTGTTTGATCTTGATCTTGATCCTGACTACAGTCACCTTTATTGGCGTAATGCTCATTTGATC
>CAZHPX010000041.1:0-8270 GCA_964534785.1 uncultured Desulfobulbaceae bacterium
GTCAGGGATTGTATATGTTTTTCGTATATTAGCGATAATACCTTGGGGTCTGAAAATCATCATTACCACGAGGACAGCTCCGAAAATTATCATCCGGTATTCGGAAAATGCCCGCAGATGCTCGGGGAGGAGAATTAAAATAAAGGCGGCAATAATAACCCCTATAATAGAACCCATCCCCCCAAGAACCACAATACAGAGAATAATAGCCGATTCAATAAAGGTAAAGCTGGCGGGGCTGACAAAGGTGGTTTTGGCGGCGAAGATAACCCCGACCATTCCTGCCCAGGTTGCTCCCATGGCAAAGGCGGTGAGTTTGGTTCTGGTCTTGTCGATCCCCATGGACTGGCAGGCTATTTCATCTTCGCGCAGGGCAAACCAGGCTCTGCCTATACGGGAGTTTTGGAGGCGGTTAACCACAAAGATGGTAAAAATAACCATCAGAATCATCAGATAATAGAGATAGGTTGTGGATTGGTCAAGAGATAGGTCTATACCAAAGAATCCCGGTCTGGGGATGCTTGAGATGCCGCTTGGCCCTTTGGAGAAAGTTGTCCAATTTTCAAGAACAAGGCGGATGATCTCGCCAAAACCAAGGGTAACAATGGCAAGATAATCTCCCCGCAGCCGCAAAACCGGAAAACCAAGGATAATTCCCCCGCAGAGAGCCAGCACCGCAGCGATTGGCAGTACCGTCCAGAAGCCAAACCCGAAATGGAGGTGGAGGAGGGCGTAGGTGTATGCCCCGATGGCATAAAAGGCCACATAGCCAAGATCAAGCAGGCCAGCCACACCCACAACAATATTTAGGCCAAGCCCCAGCACCACATACATCAGAGCGGTTACCATGATGTTGGTCTGATATGTGGAAAATGTTACCGGAAAGAGGAGAAAGAAAACAGCAATCACGGTGAGGATGGGAATATATAGTTTTGGTTCGGTGAGGATTTTCACCCCCCACTGAGTCGGCTCTTTTTCAAGACCTAGTTTTATCCGTTTACGACGGGCAAGTTTTCTTTGCCGGAAAATCTTGATGGCAAGGTAGGCAAAAAAACTGGTTAATGCTATCCAGCCCATATTTTCCCAGCGCCAGCTGACAACCTGTTCAATGGGATTAACCTTTACAACCAAAAGGGGGAAGGTAAGGAAGACAAACCATAAGCTTACCAGTAAACCTTTTTGAATATCTTTTAGTGTAATCATAATATTATGTTATTAGCCAAGGTCTGAAATGAGGAAGTTAGACTTTTTCAATGGTTGATTTACCAAGAATCCCTGCAGGCCTGAAAATCAGGATAAGCACCAGAAGGGAAAAGGCAAAAACATCCTCATAATCACTAGACACATAACCGGTGGCAAAGGCCTCGGTCATGCCGAGAATAAAACTGCCCAGCACCGCTCCCGGAATCGAACCTATCCCGCCCAGTACCGCTGCCGTAAATGCCTTGATACCGGCAATAAACCCTATGTGGAAATTTATCTGGCCAACATGGGATGCGATCAGCAACCCCCCTATGGCAGCCAGGGCAGAACCAATAATAAAGGTTATGGATATGACATTATTGACATTGATTCCCACCAGCATAGCCATTTTTCTATCCTGAGCTGTTGCTCTCATCGCCTTGCCGGTTCGGGTGTATTTTATCATAATGGTCAAAAGAATCATGATAACCGTGGTGGTAACAAGGATTACAAAATCGGTTGAACCTACGATATGAATAACAGGTTCCAGAAAGGCAAAATCAGGAATCAGGAGCGGAAAAGCAAGAAAATCCGAGGTCTGAGCCAGTCTTACATAGTTTTGGAGAAAGATTGACATCCCGATGGCGGTGATAAGTGCTGAAAGCCTGGGGGCATTCCTAAGCGGTTTGTAGGCAACTTTCTCTATGGTGAAGCCGTAGGCACCTGCCCATACAGCCGAGGCAAGAACGGTCAGGGCGATGATAGCAAGCAGAGGGAAGCCAAAAATAGTAAGAGCGGTGGAAACAATCAGGGCGGTGAACGCCCCTATCATATAAATTTCGCCGTGGGAAAAGTTGATTAGGCCTATAATCCCGTAAACCATGGTGTACCCAAGAGCAATAAGGGCATAAATCGAGCCACGGGTCAGACCGCTGAAAAAAAGTTCAATGAAGTAATCCATTTTGTCTGGTTATGTTTTGTAAGTTAATTATTATGATTTTCCTGTTATGCGACATGATCAGTCAGGTGTAATAACTTTGCTTGAGTAGATTCTAAAATTGAATCTCTTAAAAAAGCACTTGCACCAATTATTTCAATACCGATAAGTTCACCTTTATTATTTAATTCAGCTGTAATGTTGGGGCTAATTTCAACACTACCAGTTTCTTTTTCTTCAGATATGGAAAGGTGAAGAATATCTTCATTTTTAAAATATGATAATTGTGGTTTTTTCATTTTTTAAACCTTCCGCTTTTTATTCTATAATTAATTTGTTGTCGAGTCGTTGCATGAATAGTTATTGGTGTTATGGTGCTATCTTCACCAATTTCATGGGGGATCATTACCAAAATATTTGAATCTCTTCCGACAACAACCCATCTATCTGTTGATGTATCACAATATTTTTCATTACTGTACCTGATTATGTCTTCTATAGTTTCAAGCGTGAAACCACGAAGTTTTACTCTGTACTTTAAATACTCTGTCCAAATAATTTTTGTCATAATTTCTGTAGCAAAGTATTGTAATATTCATTTAAAGTATATCAGGTATACATCTGCCATAATTTGCATGAAATAAGAGACAGGGAGCATGGATTTTTTTTGCTCCCTGTCTCCTATTATTTTTACCTGTTATTTAATCTGGACAAAAACTCCATCTTTAACCTGATAAACGACAAAGTCAATACCAATTGCATCGCCATTTTCATCAAAGCTGATCTCGCCAAAAGGAGTGGCAACCTTTTCGCTGCGCAGGGCTTTGGCGATTGCAGCCGAATCGGTTGAACCGGATTTCTCTATGGCGTTGGTTATGGCAAGGGCTGCGGTAACAGCATTGTTAAAAAACGCACCCGGCTCAGAGTTATACTTTTCCTGATGTCTTTGACGAAATTTTTTGGCAATGGCGTTGTCAGATACATCGGCGGGCCCGGTGGCATAAACACCTTCGGCGTGTTTACCGGCAATCCTGATAAAAGCGTTGTCTTTTACTCCGTCACAGGAAAGAAAAACGGTATCCATCCGTTTCCTGCGCATCTGGGTGACAAGCTTTGAGGCTTCGGGGTGGTAGCCGCCAAATATAACCGCTTGGGCTTTGGAGCGTCTGACCTTCTTGATTATTGCGGAATAATCAACGGCACCGGGGGTAATGCCCTCAAAAAGAAGCACCTCTGCCCGACCCGACTGGTTGAGAAACTTCCTGACATCTTCAGTAAACCCTCCCCCGTAATCACCTTTATCATGGATTATGGCAAAGGTTTTTAAACCAAGAACATCCAGGGCAAAGTCCACTTCTGTTCTGGCCTGGGCATCGTTGGGGGCTATGGTGCGAAAGAAGTTGGGAAAATCCCCGCTCTGGGTCAGGTTGGAATCCGTGGCGGAAGGTGAGATAACGATAATATTTGAGTCACGGTAAATGGGAAGAGCAGTTTTGGTTGCCCCGGAACATATATGGCCAATTACAACATTTACCCCCCCGCTGACCAGTTTGGTGGCGGTATTGGTTGCTACTTCCGGTTTGCATATATCATCTTCTATAAGCAATTCAACTTTCCTGCCATTGATTCCGCCTTTTGCATTTAATTCATCTGCAACCAGTTCCGCGGCTTTAACGGTGGGAAGACCGTAAGAGGCAAGATCACCGCTGTGAGCACCGGCAACTCCGATTTTAATGGGGTCAGCTGCTATTGCTCCTCCTGCAATACCGATAGTCAGTGCCGCTGCGGCAAGGATGGAAAATAATTTGCTCTGTCTGTTCATGATTGATAGCTCCTGTTTAATTTTTTACTGAGAAAGGGTATAAAAAACAATCATCTCTTTTTATAGCACTTTGGCAAAATTTTGCACTTCAAAAATAATATTTGCCGATGGATTTTCAGGGTAAATTATTTAGTTTACTTGGCCGCTGTTCAAATTTAACAATTATCACATAATATGAATAAACATTTTCTCTTTAAGATAGGACGCCCTTTCTCTCCACTATACAGTGTGCTTATGCGTTTTAGGGAGCGGTGCTACCGCCGTTCAATTTTTTCTTCCGAAAAAATGGCGGTGCCGGTGATTAGTGTGGGAAACCTGACCATGGGGGGGACCGGAAAAACTCCCATGGTTCAATGTCTTGCCAGGCTGCTTGTTGAACATGGATTTAAACCGGCAATAATCAGCAGGGGATACGGTGGTTCTACAAAAGAACCGGTCAGTATAGTCTCTAAGGGCAGTGGTCCTTTATGTTCTGCTGAATTTGTTGGCGATGAGCCAAGGTTTCTTGCTGAAACCCTTGAAGATGTGTTTGTTCTGACCGGGGTGGTGAGAAGGCTGCCAGCCCGGCGTGCAGTTGAGATGGGAGCGGATGTACTGCTTCTTGATGATGGGTTTCAGCATATGGCGGTGGGTCGTGATCTTGATATTGTTCTTTTTTCAGCCGATTATCTTGCCGGTAATTCCCGGGTTTTCCCCGGTGGAGACCTGCGGGAACCGGTTACAGCCCTTAATCGGGCATCGTGTTTTGTCATGACCGGGGTAACTGAAAAAAACAGAGAACGCAGCGAGCTGTTTGCGGATCTGCTAAGGCAGAGATTCCCCGGTAAAACCGTGTACAACTCAGAGTGTCAGACGGTTGGTTTTGTCAGCCGGGATGATAGCGGTAACTTAACCCTTTTACCGGAAAATCCGAAAAATATCGATAAGGCTCTTGCCATGTGTGGAATCGCCAGACCTGATTCGTTTCAGAATACTTTATGGGAGTGCGGGATCACTCCCCTTGATTTTTTGAAAAATGCGGATCATCACAGTTATAAAGAACAGGATTTGAGGAAAATCAGAGGGTTGGTAGAAAAAAATGATGCTAAGATGATTATTACCACGGAAAAGGATATGGTTAAGTTAAATAAAAAAAATCTTGATTTATCCGTTCCTGTTTACGGAATACGGATTGCTGTCAATCCATCGAAGGAGTTTAACGATATGGTGCTTTCCGGCACTCAGACCTGTGATACGACCTCAGTACTTGAAAAACAAAACTGAGTGCCGGAAAAACTGAGTGCCGGATTCCGCACCTGAATCAAGTCCACCAGAAAGAGTATTTGGGCGGGTTTCCGTTTCTCTCAAAGCTGTCACCGGCTTCATTTAGTACCGCCAGTAATTCTTCTTCGTCAAAATCGTAACCATTCTCAACCGCCAGGGCAATGAACTCTTCCATGTTGGTCATGGCATCGTATTTTCCTCTGATTACTTTGTTTTCACCGCCTGCTATTAACAATCCTTCAGCGTCTTTTTTCGCCATTTTTTCCTCTTCTTCCTTTTGTTTTATAGGGTTAACTTACCCTTATACTTCAGTAAGCTGTTTTAATTTATCCGCTAAGTCAAGCATGGCAGGTATTTCCTGTTCCTCAGGCGGTATAATGGTGAAGTCCCAGGGGTCGCAAATCTGCTGGTACTCATCCATCTTGAGAAGCTCTTTGCGGATACCATCAATCCTGCCCGGGAATGTTGTATCCATTGCCTGTACCAGATCAATCATGGTGTGATTATAGGGTAGGGCTGCTTTCTGCATCAGGGCGGCCATGACGAATTTTTCAATAGCCATTGCCACCAGATTATAAATAACCTCCGGGGTGAATACATCTTTTCGCCGCTGGTAACCACCCTGTGCCGTCCGCAGAAAACCTTCTCCATCGCTTAGAAACTCCTCCCATCCTTGAATCGTCGGCATAACCGGGATGGTGAATTTTTTTGTTTCTGTTTTAATTTCTGTTCCTGCATCGCTAATCATTTTTAAACCTCAAGGCCATAAGATTTGTTTTTTGCCAACCGGTATGGAGGTAAAATTGTAACGCCGAAATATTATTGTTATCAGCAAGTAGCTGAAGACGGCTGATCCTTTTTCTAAAAGCCCAGTCAGAGGCAGCTTTTAATAATCGCCTCCCTGCCCCCTTGCTCCTGTGATCGGGATGAACAATCACATCTTCCATCACTGCTGCCGGACCGCCTTCAGCTGTGGATATAACTATCTGGATGGTTGCCATACCAATGACCATGCTATTTTGTTCAGCCAGAAAAACCGCCGATCTTTTATCTTTAATCAGCATCTTAAGCCCCTGCTTCTGTTTCTTTGGGTTAAAGGTGAAATCTTCTTCAATGTTAAAGAGAAGCCGCAATAAACCGGTCAATTCTGCAATATCAGCTCCTTTTCCTTTTCTTATAATGACCTTATGAAAGCAGGTATTCTGTTGCAGCTTCGCCATCTTCGAGACCATCCATAATTATGTCTATTGCCTCTTCTGAATCTACCTTGCCAAACCACCAGTTTTCCGGTTGAATAACCATTACCGGGCCGCTGTCACAGAATTTCAGGCAGGTTGTGGCTGTGACCATGCAGTCCAGACCACGGTCAAGAATTTCCTCCTCTAAGTATTGCAAAAATCCTTCGGTCTGCTTGTGGCAGATACCTTTCTTATCGCCCGCTACCCTGAAACTCTGGCAGACAATGATAAGTCGTTCGGGGGTTGCCATTTATATTCTCCTCTATTTGTAAAATCATAAAATTAAAATCAACATTTTTTCTTTTTCCCGCCGCCATACAACCGGTCAACAACCGCGTCTATGTTGCCTTCGCCCTGTAACACACTTATCCCGCATTCAGCCAGAGCTGCCTTTGGTTTGTCACCGGCAGCGGCAACCAGCAGGGCAAAACAGTCCTGTAAGCACTCCTCTGCCAGATGATTCCAACGGGAACTGCTTCCCTGGACAGCTTTGTTTACAGCTCTTGTGCCAAGCAGGCAGGGCAGACCGTCATCATCCCGCGGGCCGTAAATAAGAAACTGCTCAGCCTGACCGAGATGGAGGTCAATATCCAGACCGCTTCCACTTGCCACCGCAACATTAGCTCTTTTTCTGGTCGGACGGGCGAGGGCGAAGCTGCCGGTGCTGTCATCTTTACTGTCACAGCCACAGCCATTTCCCCGTGGGGAAAAGGTATTTTTAGTTAGTTCTGTAACCTCAAGATGCTGTTTGGCAAGTTCTTTCAACTTGCCCATGTCGTTATTATCACAGTCCGGCAAGGCGGGTATTTTTTCTATTTCTGTGGCAAAGTCCATTTCCGCCTCACTTTGTTCAGGTTTTGAAAATGGAACAAGGGTTATTGAAGAGGCTCCAGTCAAAGCCATTTCCTTGCATATATCTTCAATAACATTATCGTTTATGCCAGGGTAGACAGTGGTCAGGATGTTGACCTTAATCCCGGCCTTACTTAAAGCCCGTACCCCCTGTTTTTGTTCATTAATTAAAGTTTCAGCAATATCGGCAAGGGGGATGTTTTTTTTGCCGGGTCTTACCCACGCATAAAGCTTGCCCACAGTAGATGCGTCAACAGCCAGTACCTCCATATTGACCTGATTGACATTTTTTACGGCAAGAATTCCCGCCATTTTTTCCGTGCCAAGACCAAGACATTTGATTTCTACTGTTAAAGAAAGTTTACTCTTTTCCAACAGATCGAGGGTGTCTATAAGTACCTGCGGTGTTGCCATCGGGTCACCGGGTCCGCTTATCTGAACTCCCCTGATCTGTTTTTTCTTATCCTCTTCCTCTAACCAGCCAATTACTCCCTGCGGATAAAGGGCTTTGTATTTTTTGAAATCCCCATCAAAGAGAATCCTGTGATTGGCAAGAGGAGCAATTGGCAATTGCATCCAATTGCCCTCTTGTTTTTCTTTTAAAGGGACGGAGCAGGAAGATTGTCCACACACACATACATCTGGAATAATCGTCATCGTCATACCTTGAGTTTATTGGGTGAGCTCAAATTTAATTTCAGATGAATCTCTGTCCTTTCTGTCCAGGAGAAGGTTAAGAATTATCTCAAGCACTCTTAACCCCCCCTTGTAACCCACGGTCGGGAAGTACTGGTGTCCCTGTCTGTCAAGAATGGGGAATCCCCAGCGAAACATGGGAATGTCCTCGTCCCTGGCAATGTATTTCCCATAGGTGTTGCAGATAAGAAGATCTACAGGTTCATTTTTTATCCACTGATGGAGGAGAAAAAGATCTCCCTTTGCCTTGACATTGACCTCACAAGGCATGCTGTCTGTA
>CAZHPX010000042.1:0-8234 GCA_964534785.1 uncultured Desulfobulbaceae bacterium
CTATTCAACAATATATAGAAAACCCGCTTGCCATGGAGATTCTGGAAGGAAATTTCAAGGAAGGCGACCTGATACTTATTGACCGAGGTACGGACAATAAGCTGGTGTTTAAGAAAGACACAACCCTGACTGTTTAATTATTCCTCTGCCGACCTGGCAATCTACTCTAAAACAACCCGAGACCTGCGACTGGTTTCGAGTTGTTTTTTTGTAAATGTTCGGCATCACCCCATTTCCGTTCGATTCGACTCACCTGCAAAAAAGTGTTTGCCGGGTAAGGTTAACCACTGTATAATCACAAATACCAAGCCACTTCACCTTTCCAACAACCAGTACGCATGGTTGCAAAAAAACGGGAAACACCCCATGCCACATATAATCGTTACCGGCGGAGCCGGCTATATAGGCAGTCATACCTGCCTGGAACTTCTTAACGCCGGATATAGTGTAACTGTATTGGACAATCTCTCCAACTCAAGCACAGAAAGCATCCGGCGGGTTGAAGAGTTGACGGGGAAAAAGATTAATTTCTTTGAAGCTGATCTGCTTGAGCCGGAGGCTATAGAAACAGTCTTTGATAGAAGTGAGAGTGCCGTTGGGGTTATCCATTTTGCCGGCTTAAAAGCAGTCGGCGAATCAGTGGACAAACCGCTTGAATATTATCAAAATAATTTTGCTGGCACCCTTAATCTCTGCCAGGTTATGGCAAGGTACGGGCTGAAAAATATCATTTTCAGTTCATCGGCCACCGTATATGGTGATCCCGATTCCGTGCCAATAACCGAAGAGTTCCCCCTCCGCCCTGCCACCAACCCTTATGGCAGAACCAAGGCCATGATCGAGGATATTTTAAGAGATATTTACATTGCCGATAAAGAGTGGAATATTGGTCTGCTAAGATATTTCAACCCGGTTGGTGCCCACGAATCGGGCAGGATAGGCGAAGATCCAGGCGGAGTCCCCAACAATCTTATGCCCTATGTTTCCCAGGTAGCAGTCGGGACTTTAAAGACATTATCTATTTTTGGTAACGACTATCCAACCCCAGACGGTACCTGTATCCGCGATTTCATCCATGTGGTTGATCTTGCTGTCGGCCATATCAAGGCTCTGGAAAAACTGGCTGAAAAACCAGGAGTAATTACCTGCAATCTCGGCACCGGCAAGGGGCACTCGGTGATGGAGATGGTCAAAGCTTTTGAAAAAGCCACCGGTCAGAAGATTTCCTACCAGTTTACCCCCCGTCGCAGCGGAGACATTGGCGTGTGTTACGCTGACCCGTCGCTTGCCGAAAAAGAGCTGGGCTGGAAAGCTGAGAGGGGAGTTACGGAGATGTGTAGAGATTCTTGGCATTGGCAGTCCAATAATCCTAACGGGTATGGAACAAAATAACAGAGAAAATAACTTCTTAATACTATTAAATATAAATATTATAACAATTAGACATCCATGAACAGGCAATATAGAAGAGTATCCGGGTACCTGTCATTTTTCTTCCTCCTTTTATGCACCATACTCCTGCCTGCCGGTGGAAACGCTAAAACCTCCCTTTCCCATAATTATTTCACTATTACTCTTCCGGCGGCAGCCCTGTTAAAAACAGTTCAACCACTGTTGCCTCTTGAGTTTACCCCCAACCATTCCCAGTTTCAGGGAAAAATACAGATTGACTCCATTAATCATATCTCCATCAATAACCAGGGCATAAGTTTAAGCGGAATAATTTCCGGCAAGGATATGTCCATAAATACTCTTATCGGAGGGCAAAGTTTCAAGCTGAACCTCGGCCAGCTCACCATGCCTGCTTCGTGCGATCTCCATATTCGCTTTGACCAAAACAAAAAGCAACTTTTCGTTACTCCCCATTTACGCCAGCCACAGAGTACAGAAAATACAGGTAACAGTGGTAGCAATGACCCATTATCCATGCTCAGCGACCTGACCGGCAAAGAGTATCCCGTTGATATAAATCAGTTCCTCTCGTTCAAGCCGATGGTTAACGGGCAAGGCCGCTCAATAAATCTGGAACCTGTCGATATCAAAACTGACCGTAACCTGTTAATAATTAAGCTGCAACCTGTGGAAAAATATCAAACTCAATAGCAATAATCATATTCATAAAGGAGCAATAACCATGAGTGATAACTGTTTATTCTGTAAAATAATTCGTGGGGAAATCCCATCTGAAAAGCTCTACGAAGATGATGATCTTATAGCCTTCAAAGACATATCCCCTCAGGCTCCGGTTCATTTTCTGGTTATCCCCAAGCAGCATATTGCCGGACCGGGGGATATAAAAGAAGATAATGAACAGTTAATGGGAAAAATAATGCGAAAAGGCAGTGAAATCGCAAAACAGGAAGGACTGAAACATTTCCGGGTTGTCTTTAACAATGGTGAGCAGGCCGGGCAGACCGTATTCCATATCCACATGCATATTCTCGGCGGTCGTGCCATGAACTGGCCTCCCGGTTGATGGCAGATAAATATTACGCACATTCCACAAGCTCAGGAGATGTAAATGAGTGGCAACCCCTTGCAGAACATCTGTTCAATGTGGCAAACCGCAGCAGAGGTTTTGCGAATATCTTTGGAGCGGGAATCTGGGCAGAGCTGATTGGTAGACACCATGATCTTGGCAAGGGAACCAGGCAATGGCAGGCGTGGCTGCGAAATGTCAACAATGTGGTTGACGAGTTTTACCACGATCTTGAAGGACATCCCAGCCATGCCTTTCAAGGGGCACAGCAACTGGCGAGACAATCATCCCAGGCAGGCAAACTTCTTGCCTACTGTGTTGCAGGTCACCATGCCGGGCTACCAGACTGGGCAGGTAAACCGGCGGGGCTAAAAAACCGGCTTGAACAACAATATCCTGAACTATCCATCCCATTATCAGCAAAATCCTGTTTCCCAAAACTCCTGCCATTTCCCATCGACTCTTCCCGGATGGGATTTCAGTTCCAGTTTTTTATCCGTATGCTCTTCTCTTGTCTGATTGATGCGGACTTCCTTGACACCGAACAAGCATTAAACCCTGAAAAAGCAAAGTGGCGTGATAATAATACAGACATCCAGTCTCTCTGTAAAATTCCGGGAAAACTTTAACAAGCTTCGGAAGCAGGCGGATTCGGCATCTACAGTAAACCAGCAACGGGAAAAGGTGCTTAATGATTGTCTTGCGGCAGCACGACAGAAACCGGGGCTGTTCTCCCTGACTGTCCCGACTGGCGGCGGCAAGACCCTGGCATCACTTGCCTTTGCTCTTGAACATGCTAATATACATAAACTACAACGAATAATTTATGTAATTCCGTTCACCACCATTATTGAGCAGAATGCCGAGGTGTTCCGGGAAATGTTAGGCGATGATACCGTACTTGAACATCACAGTAACTTTATCCCGGATGATGAAGACTGGAAAGCCCGACTTTCATCTGAAAACTGGGATTCCCCTGTAATTGTGACCACTAATGTTCAATTTTTCAACTCATTTTATGCAAGTAAACCATCCAAATGCCGCAAACTTCATAATGTTGCCAGGAGCATTATTATATTCGACGAAGTACAGGCAATCCCGGTTGGAAAACTTAAACCCTGTCTTGAGGTTATCAGGGAACTATCTTTAAGCTACGGTGTTACTTCAATCCTGTGTACTGCCACTCAACCAACCCTTGAGAAATCCGCCTCATTTGCGGAAGGGCTTGACAATGTAAAAGCAATCATCACTGATATCCCTACCCTTTTTTCCAAGCTGAAGCGTACAGAGGAAACCTATATCGGTACCCTGAGCGACGAAGAACTTGCAAAAAAACTGATGGCACTGGATCAGGTACTCTCCATTGTCAACACGAGGCAACAGGCTCTTGATATTTTTTCATGCCTGCCTGCCACTTCCAAAGAGCCTGAACAACCCGAAAATTATCATTTAAGTGCCTTGATGTATCCGGTCCACAGAAGCATAATTTTAAAACAGATACGGGCAAAGCTGTCAAACGGACAAAGGTGCAGGGTAATAAGCACCCAGTTAATTGAAGCCGGGGTGGATATTGATTTCCCGATCGTGTTCAGGGCAATAGCCGGGATAGACTCCATTGCCCAGGCTGCGGGCAGGTGTAATCGCAACGGGAAGAACAAAAAGCCCGGTAGAGTCTTTATCTTTACTCCTGAGCAGGAAACAGATTCTTCCTTTATACGGCATGCAGCTCAGTCAGCCGGAAAATTATTTGCCAAATACAATAATAACCTGACTGACCCCAATTGCGTTCATCAATACTTTACTGATTACTTATGGAAAAATGAGCAGAGGATGGATGAAGACGGTATCCTTGAACTTTGCAGAAGAGCAGCCAATCTCGAAGTTCAGTTCAGAGAAATATCTGAATTCAAGAT
Organism: uncultured Desulfobulbaceae bacterium; assembly: GCA_964534785.1. Taxonomy (GTDB): domain Bacteria; phylum Desulfobacterota; class Desulfobulbia; order Desulfobulbales; family Desulfobulbaceae; genus DRLX01. The sequence goes on from CAZHPX010000042.1 coordinate 4,393, forward strand.
GATAGAAAGTCCGACCATACCGGTTATAATTGCCCTGGAGCAGGAATGTATTGATTTGGTAAACCAACTTGAGTTTGTCGAACATTCCGGGGGGATTTTGCGTAAACTTCAAAGGTACAGCGTTCAGATTTACCCATATCAGCTTGATGAAATTAAAGATTGGTTAGAATCCCCTGTCCCTGGTATCTTCGTATTAAGAAGCGGAGAGCTGTACTCAAAAATTACCGGTCTACAATGCAGTCCACCGGAAGGACAGGCTTTTTTTGGCTAACCTGGAGGTATATTTATGGCATTTGGAATAAAACTGAAGGTCTGGGGTGATTATGCACTGTTCACCCGCCCGGAAATGAAGGTTGAACGGGTTTCCTACGATGTTATGACCCCGTCTGCTGCCCGGGGAATCCTTGAAGCTATTTACTGGAAACCGGCTATACGCTGGCATATAGACAAGATTCATATCCTTAAACCCATCCGTTTTGAAAATATCCGCCGCAATGAGCTGGCAAACCGTGTATCTGTAAATAATAAAGATATGATAGAAGGGGATAGGCGGATATGTCGATTTATTGAAGACGATAGGCAGCAACGGGCATCTCTGCTGCTACGAGATGTTGATTATATAATTGAGGCTCATTTTGAAATAACTGGTAAAGATGACACCGATCCCGGTAAACATCTGGCAATTTTTGAGAGAAGAGCAAAAAAGGGGCAGTGTTTTCACCGTCCATACTTTGGCTGCCGGGAGTTTCCGGTTAATTTTTCATGGTGTGAGTCAGAGTCAATACCGGCATCACCTCTTGCCGGCAGACATGACCTGGGATTTATGCTCCATGACATTGATTTTGCAAATGACATGACCCCTTCATTTTTCCGGGCGGTCATGGAAAACGGGATTATTGATTGCAGACAAGAGGTTGTTTCATGATTTTCCAGTCACTCATTACACTTTATGACCGTCTCGCAGACCATGGGAAAGATATTCCCCCTTTTGGTTTTAGTATGGAGGAAATTGGTTTTGTCATCACCCTGGATAAAGATGGAAACATTGTTGGCACTCCAGAAGACCTGCGGACAAAGGTTAAAGCCAATAGCTATAATTATCGTCTTTCAATGGTTCCTTTTTCCAACAAGGTCGAGGTTCGCTCCGGCAATGCTGCCACAACCCCAAATTTTATGATTGATAAGGCAGATTATATATTTGGCATGTCCGGCAAGACAAAAAAAGAGAAATATCATCAATCATTTAAAAAACATATCAACGAAATATGTGGACAATCCACCGATATGGGCGTAATGGCAGTTAAGAATTTTTTGCATTCATGGAATCCGGATGACACGGAGGCACTCCCTTTTTGGCAAGAAATAAGCGGTATATATGGAAAGTGGATTGGATTACGCCTTGATGGTGATTCCGGATTTATCCACGAACGCCCTGAGGTTAAAAAACTCTGGCTGGAGTTTATAGACAAAAATAGTAAAAAATATCCGCAGGGGGTGAGTTTTGTGAACGGACAGCGGGGTGATCTTCAGCTACAATATGCTCAGTTCAAGTTTGGTTCCGGGGCATCTCTTGTTTCTTTCAATGAGTCTGCCTATGAATCATACGGTAAAAAGAAAGGAGATAATGCCCCCATCTCTGTTACAGATGAGTTTAAAAGCTCCACAGCGTTTAAGTATCTTTTAAGAAGCAGACAAAGATTACGGATTGGGGAGGCAACAACTGTATATTGGGCAGAGAAAAAAACTCCGCTGGAAATTATGTTCGGGCAAATTCTTGACCCGAACATTGCCGATGAAAGTGGTGCAGAATCGGTACGGATATTTCTTGAAGCTGTCAGGCAAGGAAAAGAAATTGAAGATATTAGCAAATCCAAGGATATAAAGTTCTATATCCTTGGGTTTTCCCTGAACAAGGCGAGGATATCTATTAGGTTCTGGTTTATCTGTACTTCCGGTGAGTTGCTTGAAAAATTCCAGGATCATTTCGATAACCTGAAGATGGAAAAAAGCCGGGATAATGATATTGAATTCCCCGGCATCTGGCACTTGCTCAAAGAAACAGCTAGAGAATCAAAAAACATTTCCCCTTTACTTGGCGGAGCGTTGATCCGTTCTGTCTTGAGCGGTACACGCTATCCGCAACAACTGTACCAGGGGGTTTTGAACCGTATTTATGCAGATAGAGGAATTAGTTATTTGCGGGTTGCAATTTTAAAGGCCGTTTTACAACGAAACCATAATCGGGAGGTTCCCATGTCACTTGACCCAGAGAAAAAGGATACTGCCTATTTGCTGGGCAGATTGTTTTCCGTACTGGAAAAGGCTCAACTTGATGCCCTTGGCAAGATTAACAAAACAATAAAAGACAGATTTTTCAGTGCTGCATCATCCACCCCGGCATCTGCATTCCCCCGTCTGTTACGCCTTGGTCAGCATCATATGGAAAAATCTGATTATGGGCACATTTCTGACCGACAGATAGCAGAAATAATGGAACATATCCAGGCATTTCCTCTTAATCTTGGTTTGCAGGAACAGGGACTTTTTGCCATTGGTTATTATCATCAAAAAAATGCCATATCCCGCGAAATTAAAGAGGCCGCTGCAAATAAGAAAGCACCCTGATAAATGGTAAATGTTCGACTATCACCCCACGGAGTCTACTGTACTTCGTAGTTTACCACTGATTTCGAAGTCTACGCTATCTACAGCAACCCGAATGTTTACGATAAATGGAGAAGAACATGAGTGAAATCGTCAAAAACCGGTATGAATTTGTCCTGCTCTTTGATGTGAAAAACGGCAACCCCAACGGTGACCCCGACGGCGGCAACATGCCCCGAATTGACCCGGAAACAGGACATGGCATAACCACGGATGTATGTTTAAAAAGGAAGGTGAGGAATTATGTGGAGTTGGTAAAAGAAGAACAAAGCCCTTATAATATTTATATAAAAGAAAAAGCTGTTCTCTCTGAAAGGCGTAAACCGGCATACGAGGCTGTAAGTGAAGAAGCAAACAAAGCCGTCAAGATAAGTAAAGCCAAAGCCTGGATGTGCAGAAACTTTTTTGATGTTCGCAGCTTTGGGGCAGTCATGTCCACAAAAGAAAACAATTGTGGACAGGTGCGGGGGCCGGTACAGTTTGCTTTCTCACAGAGTATCGACCCGATTGTCCCCCTTGAGGCGAGCATTACAAGAATGGCTGTCGAAACAAGAAAAGAGGCTGACAATCAAGGCGGGGACAACCGGACAATGGGTAGGAAAGCATATATCCCTTATGGTCTGTATAGGGTTCACGGTTTTATATCTGCCCCGTTTGCTGCCCAGACCGGTTTTTCAGAAGAAGATCTTGCTTTACTCTGGAATGCGTTAATCAACATGTTTGACCATGACCGCTCAGCGGCAAGGGGAGAAATGAGCAGCCGCAAGCTCTTTGTTTTTAAGCATAAAGATAAACTTGGCAATGCCCCTGCCCATCTCCTGTTTGACCTTATTCAGGTGAAGCGAAGTGAAACAGCACAGGCTCCGGCACGGGCTTTCAGCGATTATCAAGTAACAGTTGCTGAGCCTCCAGACGGAGTTGAATTACTGGTCATGTTATAGCTGATATAAAGATTGGGATAAGATAGGGATAAGTTTATATGTACGCTGAAGACGATCTGGTTTCGTTGTCTGCATTGCAACATCTTATATTCTGCCCCCGCCAATTTGCACTTATTCACATTGAGCAGCTATGGGTGGAAAACCGACTGACTGCTGAGGGGAGGATTCTCCACGAACGGGTACACACTGCGGCAAAAGAATCAAGAGGAAAAATTAAAATAGAATTTGATATGCCAG
>CAZHPX010000043.1:0-1821 GCA_964534785.1 uncultured Desulfobulbaceae bacterium
ACAGAAACCAGAGGACAGAATAGTTAGTGCTTCGCATTCGGACTCCATGCTATCTGACTTTTGTCCCTTGTATTCTGCCACGGAGAGATGACCGAGCTGGCCGATGGTGCTCGCCTGCTAAGCGAGTGTGGGGATTATACTCCACCGAGGGTTCGAATCCCTCTCTCTCCGCCATTTTTTCGCCAATGTCCTTCACTTCAAAATCCCCATAGCAGACTCCTTTTGACCCAGCCGGTTACACCCTTATCATGTTGCACCCTCACCCATCCTTTTTCCTGTTTAAGTGTCTTGAAAACTACCCCGTAATATGCCTTGGCAACAATTCTGTGATTTGTGCCGGGGCCGCTGCGGACATTAATTCTTTTTTTCCTGTTTTTATGGACTTTGACAACCATGTGCGGAGTTTTATTGACGATAGTCCTGCTCACCCAGCCAATACTGCCTTCAAAGTCCTGAACTCGTAACCAGGAACCACTTCTTTTGAGAACTCTAAGGGGGAACCCGGTTCCTAACTTCCAAAGTATTCTATAGTTTGTCCCCGGCCCTGAACGCATATTGACATTATCTCTTTTGATGGAAACCATTTCTGCAATAGCTGCCATAGGCATGAGGAAAAGAAAGGACAGAATAATAATCAGGAAAATTGTTTTTTTATTTTTCATGTGTCTTTGTCTGGTTTTTAGTTTCGAGTTTCGAGTTTCCAACAAGGGCTTTACTTTCCGCCCTGTAACCTGAGAGTCCTGCTATGCTAATATAAATAGCCCCGTTTGGGCAAGCATCACTTGCACATCGCATACACCTGATACACTCTCCAGATGCCGGATTTTCATTAAATTTAATTTCAACCGGACATACCCCGTGACATGTTTTGCAGCCGGTACAGGCATTTTTATCCAGTTCCATCTGAACCAGACTGAATCTGTTGAACATTGCGTAAAATGCTCCAAGCGGACAGGTAGTTCTGCAAAATGGCCGTGAAGCAAAAACACTCCACAAAATAAACCCTGCCATGATAAACATTTTATTCCAAAAGAGAATACCGATATGTGCTCTAAGTTCAGGGGTGAGCAATAACATGGGGATACCTGCCTGCAGGGTACCTGCCGGACAGACGAATTTACAGAACCAGGGTTGTCCCATATCAAACTGATCAACCATAAACAAGGGGAGGATAATAACAAAAAATAACAAAAACAAATATTTAGCCTTGGTAAGTATTTTGGGGATAGAGATTTTTTTTGAGGGAATTTTATGGAGAAGTTCTTGAAACAGCCCAAATGGACATGCCCAGCCACAGATAAATCTGCCAAAAGATGCGGCAAAGATTCCCATCCAGCCGATGACAAAAGTTCCAATATAATAACTGCCGGTCTCTAATGAAAAACGAACAGAAGCCAACAGTTGCTGTAAGCTCCCGATGGGGCAGAATGTAGTTGCAGCCGGACATGAATAACAGTTAAGACCGGGAGAGCAGATAACTTTAAGAGGCCCCTGGTACAGCGTTCCTGTGAACGGAAAAGCCCAGTACCCATTGGTCAGAAATGTCCAGATAACCTGTACCCATTTTCGTATTAGCTGCATTGCCCGCCCACCCTATCCTATCCCTATACATTCAAGGCATATGGTTATTGCCTGTTCCAGCACCCGAGATGGTTCCCCCAGGGCAATCCCGATCATCCAGAGGATTGTAAATAAGCCTATCAGAATGAATCCTGATTTTTTCACTGGTTGTTTTGTTTTCATGGTTTTTCCTTAAACAGACATGATGAATGAGTAAGTGCTCACCAGCATCCCACGGAGTCTACGCTCGAAGTCTACGCT
>CAZHPX010000043.1:1921-8039 GCA_964534785.1 uncultured Desulfobulbaceae bacterium
AGTCTACGCTCGAAGTCTACGCTTATCTTATCTACCTCTTCGCCTATTTATGCCCGCCTACATAGCATTAGTATGCTGCACAGGCATAAATAAACGAAACTGGGTATCCGCTTGCCTCCAGCAGTCACAACATGTAGTACATGCCATGCATTTTGATATGGAGGGGCAGGTTCTGCCCTAATGACACCTTGCCCTGGTGCCCTGGTGACACCAGTGCGCTGTCACCTATCCTCTGTTCTCTGAAACCTCTGCCTTCTGGTACCGGGTTGCGGGCTTTAGGCCCGCCTTAGGTTATCCATTTCCGGTTAATAAACTGAACAGCCTTTCAAGGTCATCAACAGAATAATACTCTATCTCCAGTTTCCCCCGGCTGCCGCTCTGGACGATACTGACTTTGCTGTTCAGGGAATTGGTCATCTGATTAGCCAGCGATTTACAATAGGATTCCGGCAGTCCGTTTTCAACAGGAGGTGCTTTATATTGCTCCCGGCGTTTCTTCTTTTTACTCTTCCCAGCCTTACAGATTCGCTCCGTTTCCCGCACCGACAACTTTTCCTTTATTATCCGCTCACGAATCTCCATCATGATATCAGGGTTATCCTGAACTCTCAATAATGCCCTGGCATGCCCCTCACTGATATTGTTCTCTATAACATCAGTCTGTAGTTTCTCCGGCAGTTTGAGAAGGCGCAAAATATTGGTCACAGAAGATCGTTTTTTACTGACTTTTTTTGCAACTTCCTCCTGAGTGAGATTAAACTCTTCTATCAGCCTTTCATACGCCAGAGCTTCTTCGATGGCATTGAGATCATGGCGTTGAATATTTTCAATTAGAGCCAGCTCTAACTGTTCATTCTGCGATGCCGCATCCATGACAATCACCGGAACTTCATATAGGGCAGCTATTTTTGCTGCCCTAAGGCGTCTCTCCCCGGCAATCAGCTTATATCTGTTTCCTTTGCCTCTTGCAACCAGCAAGGGCTGAATAACCCCTTTTTCTTTAATAGAGTTGCTCAATTCTGATAACTTGTCCGGGTCAAAATAGCTTCTTGGCTGGGCAGAATTTTCCTCTATCTTGTCGATATCACAAAGGAAAAACTTATCACCATCTTCTCCTTCGTCAATGTCATCCATAAGAAGGGCGCCTACCCCCCTTCCCAGTCCCTTTTTTTCAGACATGCATCTTACCCCCTCCTCACCCTGCGAAGAAATTCATTACCAAATTTTATATAGGCTTCAGCACCGGTACATTTTTTATCATACTCAATAATTGTTTTGCCATGACTGGGACTTTCACTCAGGCGGACATTTCGTGGAATCACAGTCTTGTAAACTTCTTTTTCAAAATGTTCTTGTATTTCACTGGCTACCTGATGGGTTAAACGATTACGACGGTCATACATGGTGAGCAGAAGTCCCTCAATATACAGCCCTCTGTTAAGCTTTTTCTTTACCTTACGGATAGTGCTGATCAGCATGGCGAGACCTTCCATGGCGAAATATTCACACTGCAGGGGAATCAACACGGAATCTGAAGCTGTCAAGCCGTTAATTGTCAAAAGACCAAGAGATGGAGGACAATCAATGATGATGAAATGAAATTTCCCCTTAACCGGCCGCAGAATCTCCCTGAGCTGTTTTTCCCTGTCCGCCATGGAGACAAGTTCAATCTCAACTCCAACCAGATCAATTGATGCCGGTATGATTGAAAGGTTTTTCAAATTTGTTGTCAGGATACAGGCCTCCGCATCCGAATTCCCCATATAGCATTGGTAAAGAGTTCTGCCCTCCTCGGCCTGGAACATGCCAACCCCTGAAGAAGCGTTCCCCTGAGGGTCTGAATCAACAAGAAGAACCTGTTTACCCTTGTTGGCCAGTACTGCAGCGAGATTAAGGGCGGTGGTTGTTTTGCCCACCCCACCCTTCTGGTTGGTGAGGACGATAACATGTGCATTGAGATTTTCCATTAATAATTTACCCGGCTTATTTTATCGTGAATAGAGCAACTCTACTACAATCCACTATCTTATTGAACCTTTTTTAACAAATTTAAAGATGTTTATTGCGATATTTATGATGTTAGAGTTTAATTACTGGTAATTTTAATAGACATGGCATTAACTTAAACAGATAACCTGCCATTCTATACCATATTTGACACCTGTCTTTTGGCAAACCTGGTAACTTGACAACATAATGGTAAGCCGATACGCACTTGCGACTTCAACCAAGCACTAATCCCTGTCAAGCTGTACTTGTGACATGTCATGATTAGAGTTACTTTAAGGGTAACATTTGCTCTGGTGACACCAGTGCGGTGCCGAGGATAATAAAGGGTAACATTTAAAGTTTGGAGCGTACCGCCCCTATGTTTCACGTGAAACATAGGGGCGGTGAAACAGGAGCAGTTTATGCGTACTGATATACTTGTAGTTGGCAGCGGAATAGCCGGGCTATCTTTTGCCTTGAAGGTATCTTCGTTTTGCACTGTCACCTTAATAACTAAAAAAGAAAGTGTTGATACCGCAACGAATCTTGCCCAGGGGGGGATTGCGGCTGTTTTGGCAGAAGGAGATTCGCATCTTCTGCATGTTCGAGATACGCTTTATTCTGGAGATGGTTTATGTCATGACGATATTGTCGAAATGGTCGTTGCGGATGGCAGTGACAGGGTGCGAGAGCTTTTTGATATGGGAGTGAGGTTTATCCAGGCCAAAGGGGGCGGCAGGTTTGACCTTGGCATGGAAGGGGGGCATTCGAGGAGAAGAGTGGCTCATGCTCTTGACTTAACCGGGCGGGAAATCGAAAAGGTATTGCTTGAAAAAGTTTCTGCTGATTCCAATATAGATGTGTTGGAGAACCACATGGCCATTGACCTGCTGATTGCCTCAAAGGTACCGGGTGGAAAGGGTTTAGCTCGTGGAGAACGAGACACCTGTTTTGGTGCGTATGTCCTTAACACGATTACCGGTAAGGTTGAAACTCGCCTGGGCAAACTGACTGTCCTCTGTACAGGAGGGTGTGGTAAGGCCTATTTATATACAACTAACCCGGATATTGCCACGGGCGACGGCGTAGCGATGGCTTACCGGGCTGGGGCCAAGGTGGCTAATATGGAGTTTGTTCAGTTCCATCCCACCTGTTTTTATAGTCATAAGATCAAGAATTTCCTTATATCAGAGGCCGTCAGAGGGGAGGGGGGGGTACTTGTCAATAGTAAAGGCGAGCCTTTTATGAAAAAATACGACAGCCGTGGAGATCTGGCCACCCGGGATGCAGTGGCCCGTGGTATAGATGCTGAAATAAAGAATAGTGGTACTGATTGTGTTTTTCTTGATATCAGCCATAAAAATTCCGTTTTTCTCATGGAGAGATTTCCTACTATTTATGAGACCTGCCGGAGAAGTGGTATAGATATAACCTGTGAACCAATACCGGTGGTACCAGCAGCCCATTATATGTGTGGCGGAGTTCTGGTTGATAGATGGGGGGGAAGTTCTGTGGCCAGATTGCTTGCCCTTGGCGAAACTTCCTGTACAGGTTTGCATGGGGCAAACAGATTGGCGAGTAACTCACTCCTTGAAGCGGTGGTTTTTGCAGATCGGGCTGCCCTGCGGTTAAAGAAATCATGGCCGGAATTAAAAAACAGACCGTTTCTGGAAACAACACCATGGCGGGATGGTGTAGCAGGGGCAATCGAGGAAAATGTGTTGATCTCCCATAACTGGGACCAGATTCGCCGGTTGATGTGGAACTATGTTGGAATTGTCAGGCGGAGCAAACGGTTGTTGTTGGCACGTCGACGGATAGCCCCGATTCTGGAAGAGATTAAAGAGCATTTTGATGATTATCTTTTAACTGCTGATCTAATTGAACTCCGCAATATTGCTGTTATATCTGAGCTTATTGTCCATAGTGCAAACCTCCGTAAGGAGTCCAGAGGACTTCATTTTGTTATTGATTATCCTGATAGGGATGATGTTAATTTCTGCGGGGATACAATTATCTGTAAACATGACCCGGATACCAGGTAGTGCAGGAAAGAGCAAGATAATGTTAACATTATTGCAGAGAATAGCTGAACAAAAGATAGAGCGGGCCTTGGCAGATGGCAACATTCCAGATTTGAGCCACTGGAAAAACAAACCACTCCCTGAGGATGATAACATGCAGCATGTCCCCGCTGATCTTCGCATAGCCTATAGAATGTTAAAAAATGGAGGTTATCTTCCAGAAGAGATAACTTTACGCAAGAAAATTGTCTGTACCGAAGAGCTGCTTGCCAAGGCTGAAAATGAAAAGGCTAAATATAAGCAATTGAAAAAACTTAAACTTCTCCAGCTTAAGTTAGAAATGACATACGGGAAGACATTGAGGCTTGAAACCGAGTCCCCCTATTTCAATAAACTTGTTGGCAAAATAGGATAGTTGGCTGGTAAGATGTGAAAAGCTGAAAAGGAAAGCCTGTAGATATTGACATGGATGCACCGGTATGGGCAACATATGTAACGCATGGTTTTAACACAGTTTATTCTTGTTTGTCATGAGAGGTGTTACAGCATGAGGATTGGGCGGATAAATGAAACTAAATCGAATAAAAATCTAAATCAGAAAGCTCACGAAGGCGGGCTCGCTGCACAGAGGCGACAAGATGTTCTATCTCCCTGGCAAGGGCACGGGTGCTTAAGTCAAATTGAACACCAAGGCAATACTGAAGACCTTGTTTATCACGAAGTTGGCTGACATGAACAATGCGGGCGTGAAGCATTATGCTTTTACCATTCGGCCAGCACAGTTCCATATTAATCTTTTCTTCTTCCTTGATATCGCCGTGTTTCCCGTGAGGATTTACCATCAACATACCTTCAACACTTATATCTATCAGACAAGTGGCAAACCCTCTCCGCTTCCCTCTTCTCTCAACCTGGGTTAATAACTCCATTTCCCGGGGGATTTTTGCCCTGTACGGTCTGGCATCTTTAATCTTGCGAACGACAAGGGGAAAACTGCATTGCAGTACCGGCATACCCCGAACTCTGATTTTCTTCTTGAATCGACACCCCAGTTCAAATGCATACCTGTCGCTGAGAATACGGATTAAAACACGGTTTACCATACATACGAGAAAATTACCGATGGATGGTTCAAGCGGGGTGATAACAAGATGTTTTTGTTTTTTCAGATACTCGGCTTTTATGTATTCCGGCTCCACCATCATGATAATACCATCAACATCTTTTTCTTCTAATTCCGGCAGGTGGTCGAGAACTCTACAAAAAAAAATACGGGTCAGGTCTTCTAATTGTACTTCAATAATAGCCTCATCGCCAAGAGCACCCTCCAACAGACTGATAATTTTATCTGGATCAACAATTATGTTTCCGGTCGCGATATTCTCGGCAAATTCGTCTTCCCGGCAACTGTCTCCAGGGAAAAAAAGACCGTATTCTTTGATTGTATTTTCTTGAGTCATGTTGCATTATAACAAAGAGGAATATAAAAGTGAAAAAAATAACGCTGTTGATATATCTTTAATGCTCAAAGAAGGAGGTAGGAGAAGGAGAATGGTCGGGGCGGTAGGATTCGAACCTACGACCTCCTGCTCCCAAGGCAGGCACGCTAACCAGGCTGCGCTACGCCCCGACACGATTTACAGAGGAGAACTTCCCCTTCTACCATTTTTTTGGATTATATGCAATCTTTTTGCTGTGTTTTTGTCATTTTCAGGTTGTCATTACGAATCAGTGATATTCTTTGCTTCAACCATCTCAGCAGGATATAAAACATGTAACCGTGCTGATTTACGGAAAACTTAGGCCTGTAAGTGTTTACCAGTGCTTCACGAAGTCTACGCTTACTAAAACATAATGGTATAAGGCGGGCATAAAGCCTGCAACCCAGTACCAGAAGCCAGAGGTTTTCAGAGGATAGATATCTGGTTATTCTGTCTTCTGGCTTCTGGCTTCTGATTTCTGCCTTGGTTACCCTTTGCCGCATAAGCGGTGGTACCAGAAGAAGCACTGCTGAACAGTCCGATGATTGTGCAGCTTTTTTAGACTCGCTGAATAGTTACATATAATGAACTTTTAACTGTAACTACTCACCCCTATCGGCGTAA
>CAZHPX010000044.1:0-7971 GCA_964534785.1 uncultured Desulfobulbaceae bacterium
CATTCATCCGGGAGGGAACTCCAAGCGGATTCAAAACAATGTCAACAGTGGTTCCATCAGCAAAAAATGGCATATCCTCTTCAGGCAGGAGGCGGGAGACCACACCTTTATTACCATGACGACCGGCCATTTTATCACCGACAGAAAGCTTGCGCTTGGTGGCCACATAAATTTTGACCATCTTGACAATACCAGGGGCCAGATCATCACCCTTTTCCATCCGCTCAACAATCCCTTCATAGCGATTGCGAACCATGCCGGCCTGTTTTCGGTAACGACTGAAAATATCCTCGATTTCTCCCTCAACTTTCTTCTTTTCCGAGAAATTCAGGGAGTAAAGTTCATTAAAATCAAGGTGATCAAAAACAGTATCTGTAATTTTCTTACCAAGCTTGACCAGGACATCACCCCGGGAATTCTGGATATCCTGTTTGGCCGTCCGGCCAACAATCATAGATGCCAGCTCCTTGCGAACCCCATTTTTGAGACTCTTGAGTTCATCATCCATATCCCGGTTGAGCCGTTCAACTTCAAACTCCTCAATCAAAAGAGAACGTTCATCCTTGTCAACCCCTTTACGGGAAAAAACCTTGGCATCAATGACCACCCCCTCAACTCCGGGAGGAACCCGTAAGGACGAGTCTTTTACATCTCCGGCCTTCTCGCCGAATATGGCTCGCAATAACTTCTCTTCGGGTGTGAGCATGGTCTCACCCTTGGGGGTAACCTTGCCGACCAGCATGTCTCCAGCTTTAATTTCAGCCCCAACCCTGATAATACCAGACTCATCGAGATTACGAAGGGCTTCTTCACCGATATTGGGAATATCCCGGGTAATTTCTTCTTTTCCCAACTTGGTGTCCCTGGCCATGGTTTCAAAAATTTCGACATGGACAGAGGTAAATGTATCCTCTTTCAGAAGCCGCTCATTAATAAGTATTGAATCTTCAAAATTGTAGCCCCGCCATGGCATAAAAGCAATGGTCACATTTTTACCAAGACCAAGTTCCCCCCACTCTGTGGAAGGACCATCAGCAAGGATATCCCCTTTCTCGACCCTCTCACCGGGCATAACCAATGCTTTTTGATTAAAACAGGTGTTCTGATTGGTTTTTTTGTATTTATAGAGCCTGTAAACAGCCACACCGGTTTCAAAACCATCTGTCCCCGGCTCATCATAACGAACTACAACCCGATTGGCATCCACATCCTCGACCACTCCGCTACCTGAAGCAAGCAGGCAGGCTCCTGAATCACAGGCAACATTTTTTTCGACCCCGGTACCGACAAGTGGGGAAGATACCTTCAAAAGCGGCACTGCCTGCCGCTGCATATTTGAACCCATCAAAGCCCGGTTAGCATCATCATTTTCAAGAAACGGAATCAATGATGCGGCAATCGAAACCATCTGATTGGGAGCCACATCCATACGGGTGACCTCATCGGTTGACACCATTTCCACCTCACCTTCCTGTCTGGCAATAATGGTCTCCGGCACAATGGTTCCATTATCGTCCATCTCAATACCCGCCGGAACAATAATATGCTCCTGCTCCTGCAGAGCAGAAAGATATTTGACAGCTTCCGTAACCACCCTGTTTTCAACCGTTCTATAAGGAGTTTCTATAAACCCGTATGGATTAATCCTGGCATAGGTTGCCAAAGAGACAATCAAACCGATATTAGGCCCCTCCGGTGTTTCAATAGGACAGATACGACCGTAATGGGTAGGGTGAACATCCCTTACCTCAAAACCGGCCCGTTCTCGGGACAAACCGCCTGGCCCAAGTGCCGATAACCGCCGTTTATGAGTTACCTCTGAGAGCGGGTTGGTCTGATCCATAAACTGGGAAAGTTGAGATGTACCAAAAAATTCCTTGATGGCGGCAGTCACTGGTTTGGGGTTAACCAGATCATGAGGCATCAGGGTTTCAATTTCCTGCAAAGTCATCCGCTCTTTAATTGCCCGCTCCATCCGGACAAGACCCATCCGGTACTGATTTTCCACCAGCTCACCGACGGTACGAACCCGACGATTACCAAGATGATCAATATCATCTCCATCACGCAGGCCATCTTTCAGCCAGAGCAGATGTTTAATTCCCTTTACTATATCCTCTCTGGTCAGAGTACGATTATCAATCGGAGTATCTACATTCAGCTTGGCATTGATCTTGTACCGGCCAACTTCCGAAAGGTCATACGTGGATGGATTGAAAAAAAGATTCTCAAAAAATGTTTCTGCAATCTCCGGGGTGGGAGGACTTGAAGGTCGCAAACGGCGATATATCTCGACAAGAGCCTTTCTGGTGTCTGACACTTTGTCAACCATCAGGGTTTTACGAAATGCCTCACTGACAGTGACCCCGTCAATAAAAAGAAGCTCAAAACTGCTGATTCCTGCTTTACCAATGCTCTCCAATATGGACTCGGTAAGGGGCTCGTTACAGCGGGCAATTACTTCTTCAGTTTTCGGATCAATAAGATCAGAGGCAAGGAAACGATCAAGTAAATCTTCAACCTGGACACCAATCCTTTCAACACCGGCCGTTGCCATCCTCTTGGCCAGAGCCTTTGAAACTTTCCTCCCTTTCCTGCCAAGAATGCTGCCATCTTCCGGGTTAATCAAATCATCAGTTAAACGGGAACCGACACAGGTTTCTGGTTTAAAAAGAAGAGAATAAGCACCATTTGCAACTTCAACCGTATCAAAATAATAATACTCCTCAAGGAGCTCGCGATCATTGTAACCCAAAGCTTTCAAAAGTACAGTTACCGGCAACTTGCGACGACGGTCTATGCGAGCATAAAGGACATCCTTTATATCAAATTCAAAATCAAGCCATGAGCCGCGAACAGGAATAATACGGGCAGAATATAACCGCTTTCCGGATGTATGAGATTTACCATTATCATGGGTATAAAAAAGACCTGGAGATCGTTGCAACTGGTTAACAATTACCCGCTCGGTTCCGTTAATAACAAAGACACCATCTTTGGTCATCAGGGGCAGAGCACCAAGAAAAACTTCCTGCTCCTTGATATCCCGTACAGATTGAACACCGGTCTCCTCATCAACATCAAAGGTGATCAGACGAACAGTGATCTTGACAGGGACATCATAGGTCATTCCCCTCTCTATACACTCAGCCACAGTGTACTTGGCATCACCAAAAGCATAGCGAACAAACTCAAGCGAACATAATCCATTAAAATCACTGATAGGAAAGATGTTCTTGAAAATTGCCTGCAGGCCTATATCCTCCCTGTCATCCGGATCAACATCCCGTTGCAAAAAACGATCATAAGAATACCGCTGCATGGAAATAAGATGCGGTTGCTCAATAATATGGCGTGTTTTGGCAAAACTTTTACGAACTCTTTTCATAGTTTCCCTCGAAATATTCCGCAAAGGATCTGACATTGAAAAAAACGGACAACCTACTGTTTATACAACAAAAAAAATTATCTTTTACCGGTTACCGAGAAATTTCCCTCAAAACGCAGGTAACGCTGCAGGAGAATTAACCCTGCAGCGTTACCTGATTAAACCCTAAGGAGTTGGCAGTCAATGATTTGCAATGAAATCCCTGCCAAAATCTGTTAGTGCAGAATTACTTTACTTCAACACTGCCACCAACTGCTTCAATTTTTTCTTTTATCTCAGCAGCTTCATCCTTGCTGACCGCTTCCTTAATAGGGGATGGAGCACCATCAACAAGTGCTTTTGCTTCCTTAAGACCAAGGGAGGTAATTGCTCTAACCTCTTTAATTACCTTGATCTTCTGATCGCCGGCGGCTGTAAGCACTGCATCAAACTCGGTCTTTTCTTCAACGGCCCCGCCGGCATCCCCGCCAACCGCACCAACCGCTGCAACTGCAACCGGAGCAGCCGCACTTACACCAAATTTATCCTCAAGAGCTTTAACAAGCTCAGCGACCTCAAGTAAGGTCATTTTTTCTACAATTTCTACTACCTGTTCAATTGATTCAGACATTATCATTCCTCCAAAAAATAGTAAGCACTCACCAGCACCTGTGGTGAACGGTTACAAAAAATATATAATCGTTTAACTTTCTTTCTGTTCTTTAATTGCCTGTAAAGCATAGACAAGATTGCCCGCCACCCCATTAAGCGTCCGGACAAACCCGGCGGGTACAGCCGACAACACACCGCAGAGCTGACCAAGAAGTTGTTCTCTGCCCGGGAGTCTGGCTATGGCCTCAACCTCCTCGGCAGAAAGAACTTTCCCATCCATGACGGCACTGAGAATTTGCAGGGAATCAAATTCCCCCGCAAAATCAGCCAGTACCTTAGCGGTTGCCACTGGTTCCTCAAAACTGAATGTAACAGCAGTAGTCCCTGAAAAGAAATTACTTAACCCTTCATATTCAGTGTCCTTGACAGCAAGCTTGAACAATGTGTTCTTAGCAACCTGAATTCGAGCCTGGTTCTGTTTGAGCTCAGAACGCAGTTTTTCAAGTTCAGTTACCTTTAACCCACGGTAATCAGCAACTACTGCGAAGTTTGCCCGGCTAAACGATTCGTTCAGTTCACGAACCTTGCCAACCTTCTCATCGCGATTCAACGGTTACACCTCCTTGTTTTACCCAGGTCAGTCATAACTGCAAAATGGAACTTATTGATTTTCCATTCTCAACAGATAAAAAGAGGAAGACAAATAACAGTACACCTTAAAAAGATGATTAGATATCGGTCTCGGCAGGCGTCCGGTGATACACACCAGTCATTACACATTATCGCACCTGCTGTCTCTGACCTTCCATGGTTTAGATAAGAATGAACACAGAACAACTTCAACCCTCTGCAACCCACTCCTGAATTCTTCAGATAAAAAAACAAATAATCTACAAAAAAGTAACCCAATGCAAGGGATTACCATCACATAAACTTTACTCCACTACAGAGAAAAGGGGACTTCAATCTTCTTTAATAATGGCTCGAACCTGAAAAGGGTCAACTTTAACCCCTGGTCCCATGGTGGATGAAACAGCAATAGATTTGAGATAAATTCCTTTACTGGATGAAGGTTTAAGTTGAATAAGTTTGTCAACAAAGGTAACAATATTATCTTTTAGTTTTTCAGGACCAAAGGAAATTTTCCCCAGGCCTGAATGAATAATACCGTTTTTATCAACCCGAAAATCAACCTTCCCTTTTTTGATTTCTTCAACAACCCTTGCAACATCAAAGGTTACAGTACCAAGTTTGGCATTGGGCATAAGATTACGGGGGCCAAGGATTCGCCCTATTTTACCGACTTCACCCATCATATCAGGAGTAGCTATGGTCTTGTCAAACTCTAACCAC
Source organism: uncultured Desulfobulbaceae bacterium (assembly GCA_964534785.1). Lineage (GTDB taxonomy): Bacteria > Desulfobacterota > Desulfobulbia > Desulfobulbales > Desulfobulbaceae > DRLX01. The sequence continues at coordinate 5,333 of CAZHPX010000044.1, forward strand.
CCTTCTTTTATTTTGGCAATAATTTCATCGGAGCCAGCATAATCAGCTCCTGCAGACAAGGCCTCAGTCTCTTTTTCACCCTTGGCAAAAACAACGACCCGAACTACCTTGCCTGTCCCATGGGGCAGAATAACACTTGAGCGAACCATTTGATCAGCATGGCGGGGATCAACCCCAAGGCGAACCGCTATATCCAGAGACTCGTCAAATCCAGCCGAGGCACCCTGGACGACCAGAGAAACAGCATCTTCCAGCTCATACAGCTTCTCCCTGTCTATTTTTTCCGCACTACTTCTATATTTTTTCCCGTGCTTTGCCATTTTTTTATCCCCCTCCTTTCTTCTCCCTGGCATACAGGGGAATGCATGCAGGTAAACGAATAAAAAACAGGCGGCTATAAAAACCACCTTAAAATGAAGCTTTAATCTACAACTGTAATCCCACAGCTTCTAGCAGTTCCTTCAACAATCAACATGGCCTGATCAATATCATAGGCGTTGAGGTCAGGCATTTTTATCTCAGCTATCTCCCTGACCTTATCCTTTGACAACTCAGCAACTCTTTCCCGTTTCGGGTTTCCTGAGCCCTTACTGACCCCGGCGGCTTTAAGAATAAGAACTGAGGCCGGAGGCGTCTTGGTGATAAAAGTAAAAGAACGATCACTGTAAACAGTGATAACAACCGGAACAATCGTATCACCGACAGACTGGGTTTTTGCATTAAAAGCCTTGCAGAACTCCATGATATTCACACCATGCTGCCCCAATGCCGGCCCGACCGGCGGCGAAGGATTAGCCTTACCGGCCGGTATCTGCAATTTTATATATGATTGAATCTTTTTTGCCATTATCTATACCTCCATCATCCCCAGGAGCATTAAAACTCAACTTAAGGACAGTGTCTGCGGACAAAACATCCCGTTAACAGGGATTATTGTCACAGAAATTTTATTGTTTCCGTATAATGCCCATTCCTTTCTCGTTCCCACGCTGGAGCGTGGGAACGAGAAAGGAATATACTGCAATAAAGCTAATTCTTACTGACCTGACCATATTCCAGTTCAACCGGGGTAAGCCGACCAAAAATAGAAACCTTAACCTTGACTCTACCTTTGTCTGGATATACCTCTTCAATTTCACCCTGAAAACTGGAAAAAGGACCATCAACAACCCTTACGATATCACCTTCTGAAAAAATAATCTTGGGCTTTGGTGCATTTGCTCCCTCTTCCATCCGGCCAATAATTTTTTCAGCCTCCTCGTCAGTCAACGAGGGAGTCAGCTTATGTAAATCATCCCCCGCAATAGCCTGACTTGCGTTTACTCCGACAAAACCGGTAACCTTTGGGGTTGCCAGAACCGTATGCCAGGTATCCTGGTTCATCTCCATCTGCACCAGAATATAACCGGGAAAAAACTTCCTCTCGGAAGTCTTACGTTTCCCTTTAACCATTTCCACTACCTGTTCTGTAGGGACAAGGATATCGCCAAACAGATCTTCCTGGGCAGCAGAGCGAACAGACTCCATGAGATAATCCTTTACCTTCCCCTCAACCCCGGTATGCGTATGCACTATGTACCATTTTTTTGACATTAAAAAACCCGAACTGTTTATCCTGAAATCAGGTGACAGGAGAAAACCCCTGTCTTGGACGGACAAAGTTTACACTCCTGCCATATCCGACTCCCTGGCTTCACTGTTTCCCATAACTTTAAAGACATGATTACTTATCGCAGAATCGAGGAAACCAGTTTGCCAAGAATAAGATCAACTGAGCTGAGGAACAGAGCCATAAAAATAACAAAAACAAAGACAAAACCAGTCAGACCAAGGGTAACCTTTTTGTCAGGCCAGACAATCTTATTAAATTCCGCCTTTACTTCAGAGCTGAAGTTACGGATTACAGAAGGACGAAAAATCGCCCAACCGCTAACCTCGGGATTTTCCTGCTGTCCCCCTGCACTTGCTTTTGTTTTTGTTTTTTTCTTGCTTGCCATCTGCCTATCACTTCTATTTTTAGAAAATCGTTCCCTTCGGGTAGAAAAAAGTCTACAAGTGAGAACAATTCCCGGAGAAACTTTATCTGTCCTCTGTCTTCTGATACTGGCAGGCCAGGAGGGATTCGAACCCCCAACCCTCGGATTTGGAGTCCGACGCTCTACCAATTAGAGCTACTGGCCTGCACATCAAAACAAAATGTTGATAATTTTTTATATGTCTCATCAATAGCAGTTCCTCTCTCCTGCAAACCACCGAATTTGTAACTGCTCCTTACTTGGTTTCCTTGTGTAAGGTATGTGATTTACAGAAAGGACAGAACTTTTTTAACTCCAACTTATGTGGAATTGTTCTCTTGTTTTTTGTTGTCGTATAATTGCGCTGCTTACAGTCTGTGCAGGCAAGTGTAATAATATCTCTCATCAATAATCCCCAATCCAGCACCCTCAAAAAACAAGCCCTGGACAATTAAAAAAAGTAGATCACGACCAGCTAAAACCGTTCCCACGCTGGAGCGTGGGAACGAGACCGTACAGCTCTGAAAACAGAAACAAAATAAATGATACTATCCTGCTCCCCGAACCGCTTTACTCTATAATTTCACTGATAACGCCGGCACCAACAGTCCGGCCACCTTCACG
>CAZHPX010000045.1:0-5547 GCA_964534785.1 uncultured Desulfobulbaceae bacterium
GGTATTTCCTATCTTAAATCAGGTATGCAAAATTGTTCATCAATCGGGAAAATGCGTTAATGAACAGTTTATCAATCCTGAAAAGGCGTGGAAGATTGCTGGTCTCCCGAAACTCAGCGGGATTCATTTTATCACCATGGATGGCATAAATTATAAAATGGAAGAATGCTGTTAACTGGAAGAGAGGAAAGATGATCGTGCCACCAAAGCTTAGGGCTCGCACAAAAATAACTTAGGATTACTAAGTTATTTTTGAGCGAACCCTAAGGGACTGTTGGACGAGGCCGTTATGCGGAGACATCAACGGTAACATTTTCTCAACAGGAATGTGTCGAAATCATCAAAGTGCCGTTGAACAAATCCATGGCTCCATACTTTATGGTGGTAACATCCGGGACAGTATGAGGGGCGTTCCCAGGGGAGAAAGAGCATCCCTGTTCAAAAATGTTCATGTATCGGAAAATTAGCAGTGAAACGGCGAAGTTTCCGTGATAATAGTTCCCATTAGTGAGGGGACTTTCTGCCCGAAGGGTATCATGTTTTATACTGGTTTAACAAGTTAAATTGAATATCGAACAAGGAGGTAAGCACAGACTCCGATATCGAATGTCGAAGTCTATTTTTTCTTTTCCTTCATTATTCAAAATTCCTCGGAGTCTCCGCTCGAAGTCTACGCTATCTACCTGTTCGACATTCGATATTCACATCTTAACGCCATCCGGCACTCACCAGCTTATTCAGCTCTGTTCTTCCAATAGCCAGTGAGTGCCGGAAGAGCAACCGATGAAAGGTGACACCGCACTGGTGTCACTAGGGCAGGGCGGCGGTGACATTAGGGTAGAACCTGCCCCTCCATATCAAAATGCATGGCAGGTATACTACATGTTGTGGCTACTGGAGGCAAGCGGATACCCAGTTAAGGTTAATAGGGAATCAGACCACAATCTTCAAGTATCTGCTGTCCTTCTTTGCTTAAGGCCAATTCTAAGAAAGATTTTGCTGTTTCATCTTGTTCTGAGCCGTTGGTTACTGCAATAGCAAACTCAATAGGAGTGCCGTTAATAGTAGACATTGTCCCCGGCTCCTCACCCTCTATTTCTATGGAAGCATGGCGGTAATAATCTGAATATGCAGGACTGGAAAGATTTATTTCTTTTGGCAAAGTGATATACTTTAATCCAAATCGGTTAGCTACACATTTATAAACAAAGGCATAATCCAGGCTGCCTTCTGAAACACTTAAAGCGGCATCATTGGCATTTTGATGAATTTTATTGAAGAGACATCTATTATGCAGTTTTTCTTGTAATCCTGCTCTGTTATAATATTTTTCGGCTAACTGCCAAACCAACAATGTCCTGCAGCCACAAGGGTCTAAAGTTTAAGCGGAACGCCCAAAAACCACATCGTTATTCAACAAAATATCTATCCAGTTCTCTTTTTTGATCCTGTCCTCGTTTTTGGAAAAATGATCATAAGCCAGCACAATTTGATCATTAGCAAATATGTAATATTTTGTTATATATTGAGGCATTAATATTTCCTCAAAAATATTAGTATGGGTAAGGGCAATTATATCTACCTGTTTTCCATTTTTGATTTTTCTGGCACAAACTCTGGAACCATATGCTTCTATGTCTATTTGTAAGTCTTTATGACGAGTTGCAAGCAGCTTGGCAAATTGAAACATGGGTTTTTTCAGGGCTCCGGCATGTAATATTTTTAACTTTTGTATCAATGTTAACCCTCCATGATATTACTGAACTTATATTTATGCAAAAATAACTGCATTCTTTCAGTTTTGTTTTTTATTAAGTCAATGCAGTAAGATAAAGCTCTGTGGCCGAGCGGGCTTAATTTATAACTTCTTCTGGCTGGACCGGTTAAACCGGTTTCCCATTTTGAAACAATCAAACCATCTTTTTCCAGACGACGCAAATTTCTGTAAATAGTTGCTGGATCAGCCTCTACTTCACAAAAATCCACTTTGCTTATATTCTGAATTAACTCATAACCATGGGAATGTTTTTCAGCAAGCAAAAATAATAAAGTTGGTACCAGCATTTTATCAATATTGGCAGAAATATAACTCAGGTTCGGTTCTTTAGGATCAACTCGCACCAGCATCTCCTCAAAAAAAGTATTCTCATCTGTCACTATTCAGCGAGTCTAAAAAAGCTGCACAATCATCGTAAATATTCGGACTGTAACTGTTCAGAAGCACCTCATTGTTTATTATCAAATTAATGATACTCGTTTCATTATAACAGGTAAAGCCAGTTCTTCATGCTTTTTTTCAGGACGGGATATATGGATAAGCCAATTAATGTAACATAACCGGATAGTTATATTGTGGTTTATGTTTGAGATGTCTGCAATAGTTGAAAATTAACAGTTGACTAATTTCAAAAACATACTATAACCACCATGTAGTCTATATACACTGTGCACATAGGTGTGTAACTGCATGTACGCTGTGTATTTAAAAATCAGGAGGTGGTGATGTTTGATTGAGTAATAGCACGATATTATAGACCATTGTAAATGGGATATTGATTTTTGTAATATTTTGAACAAGATCTAATTTAATGAAACGAAATACTATCCATTGACTGTATTGTTGTTTTCCGGGGGAAGACAGGTATGTGTTTATGATGTCTGTATTATCTGCTTTGGTAATGTTGACAGCTTTAAGTTTAAAAATACTCCTGAAGGAGGGGGATAGATTATGACTGACAGTACAGAGTTATTGGAACCAACTGAAGAAAATCAGCCGTCCGCCAAGTTAGTAGCCAGAAATTTGATCTTGTTTTTCGGGGCTATCCTTGCCGGTGTGCTGATTTATATGTTACCGACCCCGGATGGCCTTTCAAATACCGGCCATTTATTTTTAGCATTGTTGGTGACGCTTTGAATTATGTTTTTAACTGAGCCGATTCCACTGCCATTTGTCATGGTGTTTTCCGGCCTCTCATTAATATTACTGGGAATTGGTGAAAGGGCAATTGTTTGGAGTGGTTATGCTCACTCAGTTGTGTTTTTTATTCTGGGTTGTCTGATGATTGCAATTGTTGCCGAACATGCCGGCTTGACTGTAAGGTTAGGGAAATTCTTTTTGAAGGTTGCCGGCACCAATGTGCTTCGTTTTTCTTTCATCATGTGCATGGGACTTGGTATAGCCTCGTCTATTATGCACGATATTGCTGCTACAGCTGTCGGTATTATGATGATGATACCTTTAATGCATGCAGCAAATATTAAAATTGGCAGTCGTATGGGCATGTTTTTGACTCTTTCTTTACCTTTTTGCTGCTCAGCCGGAGGTATGGGAACCTTGGTGGGAGGCGGTAGGTGCATGGTAGCTGCGGCATTCTTAGAAGAATTAACTGCTGGCAAATATACAATAAATTTTGTTGAGTGGACTATGTATTGTATGCCGATAGCAATCATCGTCGTTCCCGTGGTGTGGCTTGCGGTTTATGCAGCGATTCGACCTGATAAAGATATGACCTTCCAGCCATTAACAGAAGAAGAAAGGAAACCTGTCCCTTTCAGCGGTCAGGAAATCAAAACCCTGGCTGTTGTCGCGATAATATTTACTTTTTTCTTAACCAGAACTGTACACGGTATTCACTTCTCAATTGTAGTAATGGCTGGTGCTATAGCTTGCCTGTTGTTAGGATTGATAGACTGGAAAAAATTAAACGAAAAAACAGAGTGGGCAGTGTGCTTCCTGGTCTTTGGCGGTGGTATTGCCCTTGGCTCGGCAATGGGTTACAGCGGAGCAGCTGAGTATCTTGCCAGCATATTCTTCCCATTTTTTGAAGGTAAAGGCTGGTTTGTGCTATTTGTGGCAATAGGGGTGTTTGCCGGTTTAATGACCAATATGATGGCAAATGTGGCTGCAGCAGCATTAATATTGCCAATCGCCATCCCTCTTGCCATAATGGAAGGTGTTGACCCGACAATTATTGCTCTGGGCTTAGGTATGTTTACCTCTTTTGCTTATTTACTGGTTATTGGCTGCCCGCCCAATATTGTTGCCTACAGTTTTGGCTACTTTAAAGCATCTGACCTGACTAAAACAGGTCTGGTTGTTGTGCCGATTGCCATGAGTGTATTGGCGGTATTAGCCTATATCTGGTGGAATATTATCGGGTTAGTTTGATGATATCATTAGATAAAAACAGTAGTTGTCACTCTCCACTACTCACCAACTTGTTAAACATTTGTTTTTTGTAAGCGTTCACCACAGGTGCTGGTGAACGCTTACAATTTTTTAATAATCATTGAGTGGTGGAGGCAGATAAGGGGAGTGCCGCATGGTACTCCCCTATTTTTTTTTATTGTTCGTTTTGTCAATTTTATCTTTCGCACCACCATAAAATAAATTTTGAAAATATTGCTTTTTCTTTCTGGGGTCTTTTATTAAAACAGCCAGTGCAAAAAGAGCTATCACTAACATTACAAGTAAAAACAATATGTTGCGACCATCTTCCGGTACTTTTATAGCGAACCCGACAACAATAAGAATCAGAAATATTAAAAAAATTGGATTTTTCATTAGAGTTAATCACACAGGTATGATAACCAATGTTCTCCTTACCTTTCGGTTTAAAATTTTAAGGGTCAATCAAAAGGGGGCAACATTGCAACAGAATTAAGAAATGTCCTGTCTCTATGCCCCTTTCGTTGCATCTTCAAGCTCCTCCCAGCGACTGTAGAGCTGTTCAACTTCCCGTTCAAGCTCCTGCTGTTCCTGCCAGTATTGACTTACCTTGGTATGGTCGGCAATGATTTGCGGGTCCGCAAGTAATAATTGTAATTCTTCAAGTCGTTTTTCTTTGTCAAGGATTTTATCTTCTATTGCGTCATACTCCCGTTGTTCCATGTAGGAGAGTTTTTTTGTTTTTTTACTCTTTTTATCTTTCCTGAATTCAGGTTTTTCTTTTCCCCCTGAATCTCGTTTCCCCCGGTTTTCCTTGCCTTTGCCGGCTTGTTGATTGAGCCAGTTCAGCCATTGCTGGTAGTCGGAAAAAAACTCTGTTTTACCATGACCGTCAAAGCCCAGGATTCGTCCACAAACCCTCTCGAGAAGATACCTGTCATGGGTGACAAGTACTAATGCTCCGGGGAACTCTGATAAACTCTCTTCCAGCATATCCAGAGATGGAATGTCGAGATCATTGGTTGGTTCATCAAGAAGAAGAATATCTGCTGGTTGGAGCATAAGTCTGGCAATCAGAATCCTGGCCTGTTCACCTCCCGAGAGGCGGCTTACCGGAGTCTCTAACTGGTCGGGGCGAAAGAGAAATCTTTTCGCCCAGGTGACCACATGCACAGATCTGCCCCGATAAATCACGGAATCACCATCAGGGGAGAGGGCTTTTTTCAAGGTTTCGTTTTGATTTAACTGTTCCCGTTGCTGATCAAAAAAAACAATCCGGATATTGTCGGCAGTGTTGATTACTCCCTGATCCGGGCTGATTAGAGGCTTAAGTTCATTGCTGTTGGCCAGGAGCTGCATGAGGGTTGATTTGCCACAGC
>CAZHPX010000045.1:5557-7900 GCA_964534785.1 uncultured Desulfobulbaceae bacterium
GAGGCGGGTGGTATTGGTTAATTCCAGATCAAGATTTTTAAATAATATTCTTGATTCATATCCTTTACCAACACCCTTTACCTGAAGAAGTCTTTTTGTTTTTCTGCCCGTGGCCACAAAGTCTATATTTACCTGACCGCTGGCTCTGTTTCTTGCTTTGACTTTGCCGAGCTGGTCAGATAACTCTCCGGCTGCATCAATCCGGTATTTCGCCTTGGTAGCCCTGGCCTTGGGCCCCCGGCTCAGCCATTCGGCTTCCCTGCACATTTTGTTAGTCAACCGGGTCTCCAGGTTTTCCTGCTGCTTCAGAAGTTCCTGTCGTTTGTTTAAAAAATCGCTGTAAGCCCCTTGCACCTGTAAAAAACCATCAGGGTAGGCGGCAGAGAGTTCGATAATCCGGTTGGCAGTGTTTTCAAGAAACCTCCGGTCATGGCTGACCATCAGAAAAGCTGCCGGGCTTTCTGGTAATCTGGCGGTGATGAGCTTTTCCAGCCAGATAATTCCTTCAATATCAAGATGGTTGGTCGGCTCATCCATGACCAGAATATCGGGTCGGGTGATGAGGGCACAACATATTGCCAGCCGTTTACGCCATCCCCCGGATAGTTTGTGTACCGGAGAGTCGGGATTTGGAAATTCTGCCCTGCTTATTAATGCTTGAACCCGGTAATATGCTTCGCTTTCTTCACCTTGTTCTTTTTGGAGATGAAAGAGCAGGTTGTCGCTGACGCTTGTGGATTCGTTAAAACTGTCTTCCTGGGCAAGGTAACTGGTTCTGGCGTGTTTGCGGAGGATAACCTCGCCCGTGTCCTGCCTGGTTTTGGCAGAGAGAATTTTAAGGAGGGTGGATTTACCGGAACCGTTGGGGCCGATGAGTCCTATCCGGTCTCCTTCGTGGATAGTAAAGTTAATTCTGGTAAACAGGGACTGGCTGCCAAAAGATTTACTTATGCCCTGGCAATTGAGAAGAAGAGACATTGGATTCAGGTTACAGGTTACAGGTTACAGGGTTCAGGAGACAGGAGACAGGAGACAGGAGACAGGAGACAGGGGTCAGATGACAGATAAACTAGGTAAGCGGAGACTCCGAATGCGAAGCACTAACTATTCTGTCCTCTGATTTCTGTCCTCTGTCTTCTGATACAGACAGGTGGTGATTTTTACCCTCGTTCCCACGCTCCCGCGTGGGAACGGAGCACCCCCTGTTAGATTTCATGGTTGTTTTCCCGGGGATACGAGCCTATCCATTCAAAGGAAGAAGCGTTTGCTTTGAGTTGTTCGCAACATTCGCTGATAATATCATCTTCAATATGGCCGGCTATATCAAGGAAGAAAAGGTATTTCCATTTTTTCCCTTTTATGGGTCTTGATTCGATCTTGGTCAGGTCTATGTTGCGGCTGGATATTACGGAGAGAACTTCCTGCAGGGCACCTGGGCGGTTTGTTCTCAGGCTGAGCAGTATGGAGGTCTTGTCATTGCCGGCCGAGGACGGGGAATGTTTGCCGATGATTAGAAATCTGGTGGTGTTACCCCGATAATCTTCAATACCTTTTACGACCTCCTGGAGATTATAGGTTTTAATGGCCAGTGAGCTGGCAATGGCTCCGATGTTGGGGTTGTTGGCTGCCATTTTTGCGGCAGCTCCCGTTGAAAACACTTCGAGGGTGGGAGTACCGGGCAGATGTTTTCTCAACCATTCCCGGCATTGTGCCAGGGGTTGGGGATGGGAGGCAACACTCTGAATATCGGCGATGCTGCCGGAGCTACAGACCAGGTTATGGGAAATGGGCATCTGCAGTTCTCCGCAGATTTTGACATTGTATTTCATAAAAGAATCAAGGGTGGAAAAGACCGACCCTTCAATGGAGTTTTCCACCGGCACTACCCCGTACTCAAGCCTTTCCTTATCAACTTCATTGAATACATCATCAATGGTTTCAAGGGCAATATGTTCAGCAGAGCGGCCAAAGTATTTGACTCCGGCAAGATGGGTGAAAGTCGCTTCCGGGCCAAGGTATGCCACGGCGGTTTTTTTCTGGGAGAGGCGGCAGGCGGTGATGATTTCATGGAAAATGGCATTTAGAGACTCTTCCGGAAAGGTTTTATTATTATCTTTTAATAATCGCTCATAAATCTCCAACTCCCTTTTTGGATCCCATTTTGCCCGGTTGCTCTCCGTTTTGAGGCGGCCGATGGTTCCGGCACAGTCTAAGCGTTTATTGAGAAGTTCAAGGATGGTATCGTCGATTTTATCAATTTGGGAGCGAACTTTGGGGATGGTCAGGGTTTTTTCATTCATTTTCAGTTGTTCCGGGAATTGTTGATCGCATAACTGTGGTTTA
>CAZHPX010000046.1:0-7823 GCA_964534785.1 uncultured Desulfobulbaceae bacterium
GCGGCCGTATGGATGGCTCAGAGGTTCATGAATCAACCCTTACCTTGTGGGCGATTCATAAAAACGGGGCAGATTACCAGTGTTTTGCTCCAGACAGTCGTCAGCACCATGTTATCAACCATCTGAACGACAAAGAGATGGCAGAGGAGCGAAACATGCTGATCGAGGCAGCCCGTATTGCCCGCGGCAATGTGCTTCCCCTCTCCAGGTACCGGCAGGAAAATTTTTCCGGTTTGATTTTTCCGGGAGGATTCGGGGCCGCCAAGAACCTGTTTTCCTATGCCCTGGACGGGGTTGACTGCTCAGTCAATGAAGAGGTGAGCCGGGCAATCACCACAACCCATGCGGCTGAAAAACCCATCGGAGCCCTCTGTATTGCTCCGGTTCTGATCGCCAGGGTCATTGCCGATGCGAAGGTCACAATCGGCAACAATGCCGGCACCGCTGCCGATATTGAAGCCATGGGGGCAAAACATATCATCACCGGCCATGGTGAAACTGCTGTGGATGAAAAAAACAAAATTGTCACCACCCCCTGCTATATGCTGGAATCAAGGGTTGATCAGGTTGGCGAGGGGATCGACAGATTAGTTATGGAAATGCTGCGTCTAGTCGACTGAAAAACTCTTGACCTCTCTCTGATAATACTTATCATTGATAGGTACAAATAAAAACAAAATTATCAGGAGAAAAAATGAATAATACTTTAAAAACTTTTATTCTCATGGCTGCCCTGACCGGGCTGTTCATGATAGGAGGGCAGGCCCTCGGTGGTCAGCAGGGCATGGTAATTGCCCTGCTCCTCGCGGTCGGTCTTAATTTTTTTGCCTACTGGAATTCTGACAAACTGGCCTTAAGGATGAATGGTGCCCGTGAAGTTTCCGCAGCCGAAGCCCCGGATCTGCACCGGCTGGTCACCAACCTTGCCCGCCGTGCAGAACTTCCAAAACCAAGAGTCTATGTTATCAACAACCATACTCCCAATGCCTTCGCCACCGGACGAAATCCGGAACATGCGGCGGTGGCAGTCACCACAGGACTTATAGAGGTTCTGAACCGGGAAGAGCTGGAAGGGGTAATAGCCCATGAACTGGCCCACATCAAAAACCGGGATATCCTGATCGGCTCCATTGCCGCTGTCATGGCCGGGGCAATTTCCTATCTTGCCACCATGGCTCAATTTTCCATGATATTCGGGGGAAGGGGCGGCGATAGGGGAGGAAACCCCATCGTCATGATTCTGATGATGATTATGGCACCGATTGCTGCCGGATTAATCCAGATGGCTATTTCGAGAAGTCGTGAATACATTGCCGACAGAACCGGAGCAGAAATATGCGGCCATCCAAAAGCACTGGCCAATGCTTTAAATAAACTGACCGACTATAATGCCAAACGCCCCATGCAGATAAATCCGGCCTCGGCCCAGATGTATATTGTCAACCCTTTAAAAGGCAGCACCCTGACCAGTCTTTTCTCCACTCATCCTCCCATGGAAGAACGGATCAACAGGCTGTTAAAGATGTAAGAAATGGTGTAATCCGTCCAAAAACGACCCAAACCAGCGTACTGTAACTGTTCAGATGCACTTCATCTGAATAATTACGAAATGGTAAGAGATGGAAATCAACAGGGCAGCTCATTTATGGTTTGAGCAAATTTTTGCGGATCAAGACAACCTCTCTCAAACAAAAGGCCGGAAAGCTCCGGCAGGGAACAAAACCTGGCTGCGGTTTCTTCGTTGACCCCGCCTCCGTACAGAACCGGACGGCCGGGAAAGTATTTTTTCAACTTAGACACACCTTCCCGTACCCCCGTACAACTTCGAGCCTTTTCCAGTGCCATGGCATCATCAGGTGTCCAGGCGACAACAAGTTCCCCGATATCTGACCAGTCCATGGCTCCACGCATTCCCGACAACAGCCCTTCATCTCCAAGACAAAGAACAGGGGTAATCCCTGCGGATACACATTCATGTACCTGAGCGGCAATGTCCGGCACAGTTTCATGAAAATATTTCCGCCGTTCTCTGTGTCCAAGCAATGCAAACCCGACCACACCCCGCAGCCAGTTAGCTGGAGTGGCTCCGGTATAGCTTCCGGGCGGAAACGGAGAAACCCCCTGACTGATTAAACTGATTCCTGAGATATCTCTTACCCGCTCCCGCACCTCTTCCATACATAAAAACGGAACCGCCAAGAATACTTCAAGGTCATCCCTGAAATGATAATTGCCAAGAAATTTATCCAACCATACTTGAGAATTATCTGGAGAAATATTTGCTTTCCAGTTGGCGATTACAAGTTTTTTCATTTATACCACTCAGGTAACACCATACCCGCCGTCACCAACCTCTCAAATAAAGACGACACACAGGCAGGGAATATGTGTACGAAGTAACCCGGGTATCTGAGCTGCTCCATTATTCTGTTCCCGTTTCTGACTGCTACTGCAAAGTCATGGCCATTCCCCGCAGAGTGGGGACAATGAAACTCTGGATAAAAATAATTGCCAGAAGCAGAACCAGCGGACTTAAATCAAATCCCCCCATAACCGGCAGAACTCTCCTGATTCGGGAAAGCAGCGGCTCGGTTACCTGGACAAGAAAACGAACAATGGGGTTATCTGGATCAGCATTAACCCAGGAAACAACCGCCCTACCGATTATAATCCAGATATAGACGGTAAGAATAACATTAACCAAGGTAGCAATAGCGTTAACAAAATTACTTAAAACCAGCATAAGCCCTCTAATCTGTAAAAATGACTAATAACCTTAAAAAGCAAATAGTTACATCCATACATCCATACTATATAACAGCCACATAATACCTGCCCGATTCCAAAAATCCGGCATAACCCTCAACCTGTCGCTTGTTCCCTGAAACCTGAACTCAGTTGATCCTGGAGCCCGGTAAAATATCTCCATCCACCGTGGCGATCACTAACCTCTCGTCTCCGTTGCTATCCTGTCCCTTGACAGCAAGCACCATGCCATGGGAAACAACTCCCATTAATTTAACCGGCTTTAAATTAGCGACAATAATAACTTTCCTGCCCCTTAACTCTTCCGGTGTGTAAAACCTGGCAATTCCTGCCACAATTATTCGCTCATCCGGGGCTTTCACTGTTAACTTAAGCAGATTATCAGACTTAACTATTTTTTCTGCGGCAACAACCTCTGCAACCCTCAATTCAACCTGAGAAAAGTCATCAAAACTGATCAATCCGTCTCCGGCACCATTTTGTTCCTCATGTTCAACATTATCTTTTTTCTTATTTACCTGCTTTTTGGCTGATTGTCCCGTTTTTTTCTTCTTTTCCATCCTCGGAAAAAGCTGCCTCCCCTGACTTACCTCTACCCCCGGCTGCAATTTTCCCCAATGGCCATGAATATCAAGCCTGCTGTCTGCCAGCTCTTCTTCAAGCCCAAGTGCCAACGCCATTTTCATACTTGCTTCCGGCATAACCGGCTTCAACAGCAGAGCCACAAACCGCAGCCCTTCCATCAAAAAATACAAAACCGTACCCAGCCGCTGTGTCTTGTCTTCATCCTTTGCCAGTTCCCAGGGAGCATTGGTAACAATATAGCGGTTAAGCAAAGATATAAAATCCCATATTGCCTGCAATCCTTTATGAAACCTGAAGTCAAGCATGGCTTGACGATAACCGGCAACCATTTTCCTTGCCGCTGCAATAACCTCCCTGTCCAATGCAACAAGATTGTCAAGATCAGCCTCAGGCACCAGTGAATCATTATACTTTATCACCATGGTCAGGGAACGGGAAAACAGGTTACCAAGATCATTGGCAAGATCAGATTTTTGCCGGGCAATAACGGCATCATGGGAAAAAGATGAGTCAAGACCAAAACTCATCTCCTTAAGAAAAAAATAACGAACCGTATCAACCCCGTACTCATCAAGCAACTCTTTTGGCCGCACCACATTACCAAGGGATTTTGACATTTTGGTTTTATCAATATTCCAGTATCCATGAACATGGAGCTTTTTAAATGGTGCCAGGCCCATGGATTTAAGCATGGCTGGCCAGTAAATCCCGTGGGGCTTCAAAATATCCTTGCCAATCACGTGCTCGGCAACCGGCCAGAAAGCGGAAAAATTTTCATGCCCGGGCCAGCCAAGCCCGGTAAGATAATTTATCAGGGCATCAAACCATACATAAGTAACAAATTTATCATCAAAAGGCAGGGAAATCCCCCAGGTTAAACGGGATATGGGCCTGGATATACATAAATCCTCAAGGGGATCGGAGAGAAAAGAAAGAACCTCGTTTCGATATCGCCAAGGAGTTATAAAATCAGGATTCTGTTTTATATGGTCAACAAGCCAGTCCTGATATCTGGATATTTTAAAAAAATAATTCTGTTCGGCTATTTCTTCGGGTTCAGTCAAATGATCCGGGCATTTTCCATCAATCAGCTCTTTTTCAGTGAGAAACCTTTCGCATCCCCGGCAGTAATGACCGCAATACTCACTGAAATAAATATCACCCTTATCATAAACCTGTTGCAGTATTGTCTGTACGGTTTGAACATGTGCAAAATCAGTAGTTCTGATAATATTATCAGGAGAAACCGATAAAAGAGGCCATATTTCCCGAAAGACCGTACTTACCCTGTCCACAAACTCCTTGGGCCTGACCCCTTCCTGCTCTGCCGCCTGAGCGATTTTCTCCCCATGTTCATCGGTGCCGGTCTGGAAACGGACATTATTTCCGCAAAGTCTCTGGAAGCGGGCATAAGTATCAACAACAACAGTGGTATACGCATGACCAAGATGAGGCATGGCGTTAACATAATAAATAGGTGTGGTAATATATGTGGTCATAATATCAAGTTTTCTTGTCTTTTGTATCCGCCTGATTTTTTTTCCCTGGTCTGCGAGTTCTTTTTTTTCTTTTTGACTTCAGCTTCGATTTCGGCCTTGGTTTATGCAATGCCTCTGAAGCCCGCCACTCCGCCTCAGTGAAAATTCGTTCCTTACGCTCTTCAGTGATGGCAAGGATATTTCCCTGTAGAGCCAGTTGCCGAATAACCCGGTAAACAATCCCTTCATAACGGATTAAACTGCCTGCCTTGGGCATCCCCTGTTTCATAAGCCGATAACTGTCATATTCGTAACTTAAACAGCAAAACAAACGATTACAAACCCCCGATATTTTAGCAGGGTTAAGAGGCAGATCCTGGGTTTTTGCCATTTTGATGGATACAGAACCAAACTTTTTTAAAAACGAAGAGCAACAAAATTCCCGGCCGCAAGGTCCCAGTCCACCAAGCATCTGAGCTTCATGACGAACACCTATCTGTCGCATTTCCACCCTGGTTCTGAAATCACTGACCAACCGTCTGACCAGTTCCCTGAAATCAACCCGATTATTGGCTGTAAAATAAAAAATTATCTTTGAACCATCAAAATAACGTTCCACCCTGACAAGATGCATGGGGAGTTTAAGCTCTTGAATAATATTTCGGCAGATATTCAGCCCTTCCAGCTCAAAAGCAGGCAGCCGTGCATATCTTTCTTCCTCATCAAAGGCAGCCCTTCGCTTGATAACCCAGGCAGAACGGCGTTTTTCCTTCAGAGAGTCAATCGTGGCTGCCCTGCCGATTATTCTTGCCGGCTCCAGACCATGATCGGTTTTGATAATTACACAGCTCCCGTCAGCAAGATCATCCTGGAGATAAAAAGCTGTATATTCCTGCCCTGACTGGCGAAAACAAAATCGGTAATATCCGCCATCATGACGGTTGGAACCTTCCTCTTTCCGCCCCGTTTCAGTTTGTTTGGATTTTGACGGTTGTTGCCTTTCAGACATATCACGATGTGTAAAATAAGGTAACTGAGCACAGGGTTGGTAACTCTGTGGTTTCATAGCCAATAGATATGTAAACTCTCTAAGGGTGTGTAGATTCGTGCCGGCATGTTCGGTCGCTATAGACCCATTATGCGGGCGAACATGAACATCCAGGATTCAGGTACAAAATAAAGTTAAGGAGTAATTAAACGAAACATCAAAACTTCACAGACAAGTCCCCGGTTACAGTTTCCGGCAAGAGCCCCGGCTGCTGAATCAATGCTGTCCATCCTATCAGAAAGTTGAGACAAGTTCCAGCGTTCTCTTGCCTGCTTAAGAACTTTTATGTCAATGCTGCCATTTATTGCCGCATCGCTTCCCTGTAAAGAAAAATGCCAAACTTCTTTAAAAAATAAACGAAGCAGATCAAAAAGCAGATCAAGCCCATTTTTCAATGCCGCCATTTCCCCGGCCAGAAACAAAACCTCCTCCACAGCCTTTGCCCGTGAGGGCCATTGCCTGATCAGCCCGGCTATAACCTGTTCCCACAGGAGAAAAATGTTGTCAAACTTCATGGCCAGTGCCAGCCCCGGACAGCCGCCCGACATTCTGGCTGACATCAACAGTTGCCGCTCGTTTAATTCCGGTCGCCCCTGCCTGATAATTTTCACAGTGATATCATCAGACAGGGGCGAAAAAGAAATAACCTGGCACCGGGAAATAATGGTAGCCAGCACAGGTTCACTATCAGATGCTATCAGAAAAAAAATGTTATCCGGCGGCGGCTCTTCCAGAAGCTTGAGAAGACTGTTACCAGCCTCTCTCCGCATGGACTGGGCTTCTTCAATGATGATCACCCGCATGCCTCCGGCAAACGGGGAAAAAGCCAACTGCTTTTTCAATTCCCGGATATGATCAATCCGAATAGAGACTCCATCTGGAACAATATGAAGAAAATCAGGATGATTACGGGAAGAAAACTGAATGCAGGCTGAACATTTTCCGCAAGGGGATAGAGCTGAATTATCCATACAGAGCAGAGAAGCACTCATCCTGAGGGCCACGGTGGTTTTACCGACCCCGGCCGGGCCGGAAAAAAGATACGCGTGGGCCAGACGGCTGTTTTTCATCACCCGCTCAAGCAGGCGAAGAACTCTGTCATGACCAGTAATATCAGTAAAAAGCATTTTTTATGAGCATAATTTTTTATTATGGACCTGAATATATCCTCCCGGCAGGCAATAATCGTACTCCCTGAATCCTGCACCTCTGCCGACAAAGCACCTCCGGCAAAATTGGCAATTGCAGGATTCAGGTATTTTTTTATTTTGTCAAAAACAAAAATGGAACCATAACCCGGCTGTTAACCGGTGATCAACTCTTTGAAATAATCAATGGACGGATAACGGGAAGAGTAGGCAACCTCTAATTTACTGCTTGGTTTCGCGACAAAAATCAGCTTATCCCGCTCCATTCCGCTCGATTCTGCGGCTCGCAGAACTTTTTCCGTATCATCAGCAAGAATAGTTCTGTTTTTATCAAAATCAAGTTCCAGCTCTAATTTTTGCCAAAATTCAGGCTGCTCCTTGGCAAAACCAATCTCTTCAGAGCAGGTGATTCGGTCAAACCATGAGTCCAACAGGGTCTTTCTCAACTTGATTGCCAGGGTCTTCGAGTGGGCATTGGTAACAAGGTAGAGTTTTTTCCTTTTTATCAGGCAGAATTCCAGAAATTCAATCACATATGGATGAACACTTATCAAATGATCAACCCGCATCTTCAGTTCGGGGATATCGAGTTTCAGTTCTTTTGACCAGTAATCAATATCAGTCCAGTTCAAAGTGTTTTCCACTTTTTTATATCTTGTAAACAGTTTTGAGCGAGCCTGGTCAATGGAAATATCATGAACCAGACTGTAATGTTCCGGCAGGTACTGGTTCCAGAAATAATCATCAAAATGTTTGTCAAGAAGGGTTCCGTCCATGTCGAGCAGGACGGTGTCAATA
>CAZHPX010000047.1:0-7143 GCA_964534785.1 uncultured Desulfobulbaceae bacterium
AAATACCACCAAGTTCACCGGCCTCGATCATGTTTGTGTAAAGGTTATCAAAAACCTTTGGATGTTTACGCATGGCACCAGCAAAAGTGGTGCCTGATTCCACATCCTGTTGTATATCAATGAGAGTCTGCTTGAAGGTCGGGTTGTCCTGTTGTTTTGAGAGGATCTGGAGACATTGTACCAGGGGAAGACCGGCATCAATCATGGTTGACAACTGCCGGGTGAAGATTACAATGTCCTTTCCGGTCACCCTGGGTTTGAATATGGCAATGTTCTCAAGGATATCTTTTGGTTTTTCTTTTATCTTAAGGTTTGATATTCTTAACCTTTTCAGTTGACCGCGGGCTGCGGCTTCATCAACCGTTTCGATTTTCCCTTTTCGTTTTTCGCCGTAACTGTTTTTTCCTTTCCATACATAAACTGGCATAAGCCTGGCTCCATGATTTTATTTAAAAGAGTGGATTGTGGGTAATGCTCATGTATCCCTTGTTGACAGGCAACTGTTTTTGGGATAGAAGGTTAGTTTTTTATTTTCCAATCAGGATGATAATAGTTTATATGTTGATTGTATGAAAAATGAATCTCTGATTCAAGGGAATATATATTTTTTTTCACAGGAGGAGCAGTTATGGAAAGTGCTGGCGGGATGAATTACAGCGGGGGACAGTTTCAGCCTGTTGTTGATAAGTGTGAAGGATGTGAACGAATTGTCGTTAAAAACGAGACAACATACTGTAAATCATACATAAAGCCGGGATCAAGATGGAGGCTGGGCATTTGTAATTTTGCAACCCACGCCAAGCCTGAGATAAAAGTGGTCAAAGTTCGTATAAATCCTCTGAAAGCGGCCAAGCGGGCATCTTCTTCGCGGCGGGGGTAATTTTTTTCAAGCGTTTATAAGCTTTCGATGTATTTCTGGTTTATTTAAGTTTGAGCTCTTTGGATGGTAATGGCCGTTCAAAGAGTTTTTTTTGTTTTTAATTTCTATTTCCAAAAAGAGCTGTGCCAACCCTGACCATGGTTGCTCCTTCTTCAATGGCTATTTCGAAATCTGCTGACATCCCCATGGACAGTTCCACTTTACCGTGAGAATCAAATAGATTTTTATTGGCCAGGGTGTCGGCAAGCTGTTTCATGGCCTGGAAATACGGTCTGCTTGACTCTGCTTTATCTGTTTGGGGAACCATGGCCATCAGTCCGATAACATTCAGGTCGGTCTCTTTTTTTATCTCGTAGAGAAGACTTTCTGCATCTTCGGGAAGAACGCCGTGTTTTTGTTTTTCCCTGCCTATATTTACCTGGACAAGAACTGAAATTTTCCGGCCTGTCTCTGAGCAGTGGTGATCAATAGCCCTGGCAATTTTGATCCTGTCAACGGTTTCAATCACATCGAAAATTTCTGCGGCAAGCCGGGATTTATTTGATTGCAGATGTCCTGTGAAATGGTAGCAGATATTTTTATTTTTAGAGAGACCTTCTTGTTTTTGTTTTGCTTCCTGAAGATAATTTTCTCCAAAGACTAACTGGCCACAGGAGATAGCCTCTTTGATTTTTTCTATATCCTGTCGTTTGGATATTGCGACCAATTGCACAGAATCTGGATTTCGGCCACTTCGCTTAGTCGCCATCTCTATTTGCCTGCGAATTTTTTTCAGGTTTTCATATATCATAAATTCTGTCATTCTCCTTGCTATTCTGCCTGCCTGAGAGGAAGGTTAAAAAGTTTTTCGGCGTTTATGCTAGTTATTTCGGCAAGTTCCTTGATGGGGATATCTCTTAGTTCGGCAATCTTTGCAGCAGTATGGATAATGTATGCCGGTTCGTTGCGTTTTCCCCGGTAAGGGACAGGGGCAAGAAAGGGGGCATCTGTTTCAAGAACTAAGACACCTGCCGGGATTTTACGGGCGACTTCATGGAGTGAGCGGGCATTTTTAAATGTCACTATGCCCGGTATGGAAATGAAGAAACCAAGTTTTATTATCTCTTCAGCAAAATCCAGGCTGCCGGAAAAACAATGCATTACACCTCCTGCCGGAAAGGGGGCGAGATTTTTAAGAGCGTGGAGGGTATCGGCATGGGCATCCCTGTCGTGGATTATAACCGGCAGGTTAAGTTCTTTTGCCAGAATCAGTTGACGGGTGAATATTTCCTTCTGCCTCTCTTTTTCAGCATACATCCTTGCATAATCAAGGCCGATTTCCCCGTATCCAATTACTTTTTCATGAGCAGCCAGCTCGCCTATCATGGTAAAGTCTTTACCAGTTACTTTATCGGCATCATGGGGATGTACTCCCACCGTTGCAAAAACAGATGGATATCGCTCGGCAAGCCGGACAGCTCTTTGAGAGCTGTTTAAATCAATTCCAATGGTGATTACTGTCTTTATTCCTGCTTGTAACCCATTTTCAATAATTTGATCGAGGTTATCTGCAAAGGATTCCATGTCAAGATGACAGTGGGTATCAACAAGTTGAAAAGAAAGGTGTTTTTGATGTTCCATATTTTTTTTGTTTTAAGAGGAAGGGATGCACAGTTATCTGTTTTTTAATACGGCTGAAACCGCAACCAGGATATGAAAATTATTTTCCTGCCATTTCCTGCTGAAAAGTTGTCCCGGGATAAACGGTGTTGACATGTGGATGACATTCTTTTACAAATATACCAATATGTTTTTATTAAGGAATGCACATTAAATAACCTGGGTATTTAATTCCCCTGCCTGAATTGTAATGTTTGCCTTGGTGACACCGCACTGGTGCAGCGAGGGCACATATTTTTAAAACAGGTTCCTGGATACACAGCCGAGTTTCTTGTAGGTTTTTTTTTAATTTTTGTAAAGGAGAAAAAGATGAAAAGAGTCCATTTTTTTATGAAGGTACCGATTGTTCTGGTATCTCTTGCTGCCCTGTTGTTATCCACCGGTTGTGCTTCCATCATGACCGACAGAGGGATGGAAGCAGAACTTGACAGCACACCATTGCCGCCGGTGTCCGGTTTTGCCGATGATATACAGGATATTGTGCTGCCTACTTATCTGGAGTGGCAGCGGGAAGAATCCATGTCCATCAAAACAGAGTCATACCGGGGCGGAGTCTGGGTGTACACCGGTAATGTTGATGCCATATCTTTAAAAGATTTTATGACCAGCTCCATGCGTAACAATAATTGGAGAATGGTGGGTGAAGCTATTTCAGATGATATTATGCTTGCCTTTGTCAAACCGGGCAAAACCTGCATGATGGTTATCTCAGAAAATAGATTCAAAACAACCTTGACCATGTATATCACCATTGATAAAGTCGAAAGCCGCGGGTTTAATCCATTTGCTGAACGATTAGGCACCAAGTAAAAATAACTCCTAAGTCAATATTTTTTTGTTAATTGACCCTAAGGGGAGAATCTACCCCTTTATCTGTACAAGGATATGATTGATTCATCTATCAGGAGGACGGTATCGACCCTTGCCGGTAAACGAATTCTTCTTGGAGTAACCGGTTCCATAGCCGCCTTTAAGGCTGCGGGCTGGGTACGGGAGATGACAGTCGAATCCGCCGGGGTGACGGTGGTCATGACAAATGCGGCCGAGCGGTTTGTCTCTTCTCTTACCTTTGCTGCTCTTTCCGGTAATCCCGTTTACCGGGATATGTTTGCCGGGGATTACGATGGATTAATGGCCCATATCTCCCTGTCCATGGAGAATGACCTTATCCTGATTGCCCCGGCAACCGCTCATACCATTGCCCGTCTTGCCCATGGCATGGCCGATGACCTGCTCCTGGCTGTTGTCCTGGCGGCAAAGATTCCAGTGGTGATATGTCCGGCAATGAACAGCCGTATGCTTGCCCATCCAGCGACCCGTGACAATCTCAAACGGTTATCGGAGTTTGGTTATACGGTGGTTGAGCCGGATTCAGGTCTGCTTGCCTGCGGCGAGGAAGGTGCCGGTCGTCTCCCTGACTGGGGTGTGGTTCGGGAAAAAGTTCTGGCGAGGTTTTGTTCACAGGATTTAAAGGGTAAAAAAATTGTGATTACCGCCGGTCCTACCCGGGAACCCCTTGATCCGGTACGGTTTTTGAGTAATCGTTCCAGCGGCAGAATGGGCTTTGCTCTTGCCCGGACGGCTGTCCGCAGAGGTGCGGTTGTCAACCTTGTCTGCGGCCCGGTTTCCCTTGAGCAACCTCCTTTTCTTGAAACTGTCCAGGTGACGACGGCAGAGGAAATGCGGGTACAGGTACTGTCCCTGGCAGATGATGCGGATATTATAGTCAAAACAGCGGCTGTTGCTGATTTCAGGCCAAGACAGTATCAGCAACAAAAGATAAAAAAACAGACCGCCGAGTTATCTCTTGGGCTTGAGAAGAATCCGGATATCCTGATGGAGCTTGGCAGGAAAAAAAGAGCTGGTTGTCTGCTTATGGGGTTTGCGGCTGAGAGCCAGAATCATGAAACTGAAGGGATGAGGAAGCTGGTGGATAAAAATGCAGATATTATTATGGTCAACGATATAACAGGTGAGCAGACCGGGTTTGATGTGGAGACTAATAAGGTTACTATCTTGAGTAAAAAAAGCAGGTTACAGTTACCGCTTCTTTCCAAAGAGGATACTGCAAACCGGATATGGGATTTTGCCGTATCTATGTCACCTGTCCCCTGACACTCCCATGGCGTCTTGATAAATGGAGATAACCTCATCTTTTGTCGGTTGTCTTGGATTATTTTTTACTGGTACGGCTACGGTGAGGGCGATTTCCGCCATCTCTTCAAGTTTGTCTTCAGGTATGTCGAGTTCCTGCAGGTTGGCAGGGATATTCAAATCCTGGTTAAGCAGGTGCAATTCTTCAACAGTTACTTCAGCACCATCCCGGACAGACAATTCTGAGGTATCCTGTCCCAGCAGTTGAGCCAGAAAGGCGTATTTCCCCAGATTACCAATCAGATTGTATTCGGTTACATAGGGGAGAAGAACCGCATTTGCAAGCCCATGGGGGATACCAAACATCCCGCCAAGCGGATAAGCCATGGCATGAACCAGACCTACACCGGCAGTGGCAAGAGCTTTGCCGGCAAGCAGGCTGGCCAGGAGCATATTACTCCTGGCTTCAATATTTCTTCCGTCTGCATAGGCAGTGCGGATATTTTCGCTGATAAGCTCAATTGCCCTGATTGAATACATCTCAGATATTGAATTGGCCTGGGTTGATGTGAATCCTTCCAGGGCATGGGTGAGGGCATCTATGCCGGTTGTGGCGGTTACATGGGGCGGCAGGCTCAAGGTCAGTTCAGGGTCAAGAATGGCAATATCAGGATAGAGCGGGTCACCGTTCATTCCACCTTTGGAGCCGGTTTCCTCGTTGATAAATACTGCTGTAAATGTTACTTCAGCTCCGGTACCTGCCGAAGTTGGAATCATTATCTTGGGCAGGCCGGGTTTTTTAATTTTGCCGACCCCAAGATAATCAACGGCATTGCCGCCATTGGTCAGCAGAATGGCAATTGCTTTGGCCACATCCATGGCGGAACCGCCGCCGGCACCGACAACGCAGTCGCATCCCTGTAAGCGGGCAAGTTCTGTGCCTTTATCGGCAAGTCGTAATCCAGGTTCCGGGTCAACCTGATCGTAAACCGTATATTTTATTCCTGCTTTATCAAGAGGTGTATAAATATCCCTGTCCAGTCCCGCCCGGATAAGACCGGGATCAACGACGAGAAGCGGTTTTTCTGCTCCGGTACGGCTGATAATTTCCGGCAGGGTCTGAATCATGCCGTTACCAAAATGAATCCGGGTCGGCTGGGTAATAATGAATGATTTGTTGTCCATGATTTTGTATATGTTTGATTTTTAATTATGATAATTCTTATATAGCCTTGTTGCTCCGTTCCCATTATGTCATGATTTACCGAGATTGTAAAGATGTAATGGTTACGAATAAAGAGCATTAATCCATATATTTGGTTATAAAAAAAACAACCCTACAACTACTTATGATTTCTGATTTCTATCTTCTGTCCTCTGTCCTCTGCCCTCTGTTACAGGTATGCAGTTAAGCCGTTCCGAACAGAAACGACGCATCAAAGAGATTGAGCAGCTTGTCGGGGAACTGGTTGAGCTGCCGAAAACGGTTCTGGAAAAACTCCCCTGCGATACGGAATTGTTGAGCTGTTTTCAGGAAGCACAGCTCCTTAAGGGTGGAGCAAGAAAAAGGCAGCTTAAATTTCTGACCAAATTGCTCAGAAATGAATCTCTTGAAGATTTGTATGGGTTTCTTTCCTTAAGAAAAGGCAGCGAACTGGAGCAGAAAAGTAAATTTCATGAACTGGAATATCTCCGGGACAGGCTGTTGGATGAGGCCATAAGGCGGCGGAAGGTTCTTCGCAGTGAGCAGATGGAGCTGATGGAGACATGGTCAGGTGAAATCATTGTTGAGATTGTTAACAGGTTTCCCGGAATTGATATCGTTACCCTGAGCAGGTTGTCTTCAATATTTGCCCGTACCCGTCAGATACGGCATAGTCGGGAGATTTTCCGCCTTCTTAAGGCGGCGGCAGTGCCGGAATACAGAAGACAGAGGACAGAGGATGGATGATAGATTTTCAGGGCAGTGGAATTTGAAAAAAGGTTGCAATAATGGACTATAGACAAGGTTCAATCGGGCGGGTATTTTATATAAGATTTGACCATGGGGAAGATTTGCTGGAGGAATTGGGTTGTCTTGCTGAAAAAGAAGATATTCGCTGCGGATGGTTTCAGTTGTTTGGCGGTCTGCATGGCGTAGATGTGGTAACCGGGCCAAAGGAGCCGGTGATGCCACCGGAGCCGGTCTGGGAAAGACTTGAGACCTGCCGCGAATCATTGGCTGCGGGGTCCATTTTCTATGATAATGATAAACCGTTGATTCACTTGCATGCAGCTCTTGGACATCATGGGGAGACTTTAACCGGTTGTGTCAGAAAAAGAGCTGAAGTTTACCTTGTTATAGAAGCTGTGGTCTATGAGTTGCGGGGGATGGATATTTCCAGACCATGGTTTGAGAAAGGCGGTTTTAATCGTCCGGAGATGAAATGATTTCCGTTTTTTTATTCGGGTTTTTCTCACTGATTAAATGATCATAAACCCTTATCCCAAAGTCCCCTACCCCAACTGCA
>CAZHPX010000047.1:7153-7748 GCA_964534785.1 uncultured Desulfobulbaceae bacterium
ATTCAGCAAACCAATAATAAACCCAAGCAATGCCCCGAACAAGTTGATATATTTAAACTGCTCTTCCATAATGGAAAGCAGTAACCTTTCCAGCTTGAGCAGATCAAGTGAATCCACCTTGTCTTCAACAAGCTTGCTGATGTGCAGGGATTTGACAAGTCCTGGAACTTCCTGCAACAACATCCTGTTTACAAGAAGAACAAGATAATCAGTGACAGAACTGCGAACCTTGGCGGGTAACAAACTGGTCAGGGTACCCACCTTATAACGAGTCAGGGTATCAACCATATTATCAATCATCCGCCCGACCACACGACCGGTTGCCGGTGAGCGAAACATGGCTAACAGTTCCCTTTCAAAACTTTTCCGCAGTCGTTTTCCCTGCTGATTCGGAAATAGCTCCCCGCCGATTTCGGCAAGGGTTTTCCGGCCATGGTCTACCATCTCCTCGAAACTTCGGCCGAGAAGTTCCGAAAATGCCATGGCAACCGCTGGAGAACGCAGGCTTAAGAGCAGTTGACGGCCAACTTCTTCACAAATGGAATCCAGTTGCTCAGCAGAGACCCTCTCAAGCAACTCGCCAATGGGTTTATGC
>CAZHPX010000048.1:0-7728 GCA_964534785.1 uncultured Desulfobulbaceae bacterium
TCGGCCCTTGTAAAACCGGTTATCCGCCATCGTTCCCACGCTGGAGCATGGGAACGAGAGGTAGTGGAGCATGGGAACGAGAGGTAGTGGAGCGTGGGAACGAGAGGTAGATGAGAGCAAGCCTCACACAGCCTTTAAATTTCTGATACAAAAAAACATTCATGACCGTTAATTTACCGGTTCTACCTGATTTGCACTGCTAAATTTTTCGAACAATCAACCGGTTGCCAGGATGGATAAGGTTTGATTTAAGATTGTTCCATTGGCGGATACTTTGAGCTGGCACCCCGAATTTCCGGGCAATAACCCAGAGAGAATCTCCGCTCCTGACTTTGTACCAGGTAAGTTGTGCTTCCACGCTTTTTTCGGATATATATCTTTTTTTATTATCAGAAAGGGTGATAATTGCTGTTTTTCTCCCAACAGGTTTAACTGTTGTGTGCCGTTGTTTTGTACCAGCTCTGCCCCTGTCAATATACAGGGCTAACTGTTGCCCGGCCTTGATTCTGCGAACATTGGAGATATCGTTCCATTGGATGATAAGCTCCACTGGAACATTATAGAGTTTGGAAATTCTGGACAGCGTGTCTCCCTTTTTAAGTTTATGAAGAACGAGCTGACTGCCACGACCTGCTTTACTGTAATATTTTTCCGGAGAAACTCCTTCCGGCAGCAAAACATAACGGATGGTGGTATATGGAATCCGCAGCCGCGTTCCTGCTTTTAAATGTGAACTGCGCAGGTTGTTAGCCTTGAGAAGAGTTTTTTTATTGATATTATATTTGCGGCATACCTTGGCTATGGTATCACCTTTTCGGACAGTATGAGTTTTGTATCCGGTTGTAAATAGAGGATGAACTCTTTTCAGATTGGCTGCAACTATTTCGCTGCTTCCCCCTGGTACTTTAAGTTTATAATGTTTAAGGTCGGGCGGAGTCTGTTTTCTGCGAAGTTCATTGTTCAGGCTGCTGATGATACCGATATCAACCCCGGCAGCTACTGCCACCGCCGCAAGGCTGGTTCGGGGCGAAACCTTGACGATATCATAAGCCACTGGTACTTTATATTCGATATCAGTAAAACCGTATTTTTCCGGCTCCCTGGCAATCATTATGGCAGCGATGAGTTTTGGCACATATCGTTTGGTTTCAAGGTGGAGTGATTTATGCTGAGCTATTTCCCAGAAATTTCTGGTATTATGTCGTTTGATGGCTCTTCCGATTCTTCCTTCTCCCGCATTATATGCGGCAACAGCAAGGTACCAGTCATCAAAATCTCTATAGAGTTTACTTAGGTAAGCAATGGCTGCTGTTGTTGCTTTTTTGGGGTCGCGTCGTTCATCAACCCAGGAATCGATTCTCAGGCCGTAGTGAAGACCGGTTCCCCTGATGAATTGCCAGAGACCAACCGCATGGGCATGGGAATAGGCAGAAGGGTTGAATCCTGACTCAATCATGGCAAGATAAAGCAAATCCTCAGGGAGACCGGCTTTTCTAAGCTCATAACGAATGAAATCCTTATATTTCCCCGATCGTGACAACCATATTTGAAAAGATCTGCGCTGCCTGTTTTGAAAAAGGTGGAGATAAAACTCCACCTGCCTGTTTATAGTCAATGGAAAATTATTGATGCCTTTTTCCCTGCTTTCCGTCGGGCTGATAATTGATGGGGTTACCCAGACTCCGGTTTTATCAAGAGCACTTAACTCTTCTTCAAGCATTTCATCAGGTTCGTTAAATACCACTTCCTTCTGCTCCGGGTAAAAAATAAACGTTGCTGGCTGTAGAGAAGAACAACCTGTAACCAAACATATAAAAAAGAGCATTGATACAGCGAGATAAAGGGAAATAAATTTCATGGTTTTAAAAAATCGCAAATATTTTTTTAATAGAAAGTGTTTTTTTTATTTTTTCAAGGTAAAATGGAAAAGTAACGCATGATAGTTACAGCATAGCATTGTTATCTTATCAATACCAGAGAAAACAAAAACTTGTACTTCCCTTACCTTTTCCTGCCAGCGAACAGGTTTGACTATTTATCCATCGGAAGATTAAAGGGAACCCTGAATGTTTTCTGATAATCGTCTTTATCTGCAGGTTTTTCCACCAACTACATAAAAAAATAAATATCAACAACTTACTACCAAACACTTTAACAAAATAAAATTAAACCGATGCTGCGTTTTTTAAAATATCTTTTTTTTCTATCTTTTGCTGTAATTATTCTAACCGCCTCAGTTGCAGGCATTGGTTTATATTATCTTGTTGTTGTTAACCCCGGCCCGGAAATAAAAAAAGAAAATATTGAGCGGATCCTGGCCAGGGAGAGCCATGTCTTTTATCGTGACGGCACGGAAAAAATCGGTGTTCTTTTTCAGGATTTTCACCGCCGCTATATTACATACGACCAGATACCTGAGTATTTTATCAATGCTCTTGTTGCCGCTGAGGATAAGCGTTTTTTTACCCATTTCGGGGTAGACCCTGCTGGAATAGTAAGAGCCATGATTGCTAATTTCAGAGCCGGGCGGATTGTCCAGGGCGGTTCTACCATTACCCAGCAGACCGCAAAAAACCTGTTTAAACGAGAGGGAAGAAGTTATCGGGCAAAACTCAAGGAACTCATTTTTGCCCTGCGTCTCGAGTATCATTTTTCCAAGGAAAAAATTCTCGAATTTTACTGCAACCAGTTTTTTGTCAGCGGTACCGGCCATGGTCTCGGGATTGCCGCCCGTTACTATTTTGACAAAGAGCCGGGCGAGCTTGACCTTCTTGAAGCCGCATTTATCGCCGGCAGTGTTAAACGACCCAACTGGTATAATATATTTACTAAAAAAAGTCCGGAGCAGGTTGCCCTTACCAGAACAAGAGCCGAAATAAGAACCCATTATGTCCTTGGCAATATGCTGAGTGAACAAATGATTACCAGGCAAATGTATGATGAGGCTGTTGACCGTGAAATCGTGTTCAACCGGGGGGCGACGGCCTTCCCTGTGAATACGGTCATGGATATGATTAAAGAGGGACTTGCCACCGACACCATAACTGCTGCTCTGGAAGAGCATGGTATCTTCAATGTCGCCACTTCCGGAATCCGGGTCATTTCCACAGTTGACCGGCAGCTCCAGATGGAAAGCGAATATGCGTTGCGCAGGCATCTCAGCTATCTTGATGTTATCCTCAAAGGATACGAAAGAGATGAAGTTCAAAGCAATTATGCAGATATGAGGTTACTTGGCACCAGCGAAATATATCCCCATGATTTTTTCATGGCAAAGATAGCATCAATAACGGTGACTGAAGGAAATAAAGCAGCGGTGAGCATTGCGGTTTCTCTTGCTGACGGTACTGTCGTCGGTATCATTGATGATTCGGGCCTTAAGAGGATGCTGACTGCATTTGTCAAGAACAGGAAAGATCGCTGGGCCGAGGTTAACAAAAAAAAAGATTTACCATTGTTTCTTGCTGAATTAAAGGAAGGAGACAGAGTATTTGTCAGTGTACGGGGTCTGACTGAAGCCGGAACAGCTCTTCTGGATATTGAAAAGTATCCTGAAATTCAGGGAGCTGCGGTGATCATGCGTGAGGGAAGCATCATGGCCATGGTCGGGGGAATGGAGAACCGTTTTTACAACAGGGCTGTTCAGGCAAAACGGTTGATGGGTTCTACTCTCAAGCCTTTTCTTTTTGCCGCTGCCATGCAGCTTGGCTGGAACAGTGTTGATCTCCTGAACAATCAACGCAATGTTTTTGTTTTCATGAGGCAGCCATACTTTCCCAGACCGGAGCATAAACCCGCCTCCTCCCAATCATCCATAAACTGGGCCGGGGTTACCTCTGAAAATCTCGCTACAGTCTGGCTGCTTTATCACCTGACCGATCAACTGAGTTATTCCCGGTTGATGGAAGTCGCCGAATATGTGGGAATGGCTCCGAAAATAAATGAACAGGGGCGGGAAGAATCATACCAGAGTTTTGCCACAAGAATTCGTGACCAGTTCGGCGTCAAGGTGAATAAAAATGTTTTGCGACAGGCTGCCTATAACTCAGCGGTTAGAAGCTTGGAAGCTGATTTTCTTTTTGATGATCGTGGTGATGAATACAAACGATTGCGTATGCTCTCTTATGGGCTTGATTTTGACAGATTTACCAATTCGCTGAGGGAACAACTAAAGAGAAAAGATTTAACGGGGAGCCAACTGCGGGAACTGCGTCTGCGGCTCACCCTTCTTGATAAATCTTTTATCAGCCTGCAGTCGATGGATAATATTTTGCAGGGGCAGAAACTCTATTTTTCTGAGATATTGAGCCAGGAAAAGGCATTGTTTTCTTTTTTCATGGCAGAATCAAAACCACCCCGCCCGGCGGGCAGGCTGCTTCTGGATGAGAAAGGCCATATTATTCTTTCCCTGGCAAACCATCTCCCTGATAACTGGCTTGTCCTTGATGATGAGGCTGTACTTGCCCGTCTCCGTACACTTGAGCCGTCAGCAATAACCAGGTTCTGGGACTCTATACTTTTTGAGGGGGTACTCAGCAGATGGGGTTCTGCACAGGTTGAAGACTATATGGAACGGGAATATGCCCGGCTGCTTAAGGCCCGGCCATACTCCATGGAGGTGTTATCTTCCGTCAGGGATTACAGGGTTATGCTCGGACTCCAGTATCTGATCAGGTTTGCTCAGGCTTGCGGCATCGAGAGCAAACTTGAGCCCATACTGTCATTTCCTTTGGGATCAAATGTCCTTACCCTGATTGAATCGGTACGAAAATATGAGACCCTGGTGCGCGGATTTCGTTATGAGCCCCGAATACCGGAGGGATCCACTGACAGGGATGTTTTGCCGATAGAAGAACAACGGGACGCTCTGGCAATGATCAAGAGGATAGAGTGCCATGAAGGGGAGGTACTTTATGTCCGTTCCACGGAGCCAGTGCCCGTACTTGACAGCAGAACAGCATCATCTTTAACAAATATTCTTGAAAATGCTGTCCGACACGGAACCGGAAGATATGCCAGCCGTAATGTCCGCCTGACCAGTGAAGACCAGAAGCAGAACCAGGCATTAAAAAGGATGGATATTCCTGTACCTCTTATGGGAAAAACAGGGACTTCCAATCAGTTCCGTAACGCTTCTTTTTTTGGTTTTGTGCCGGTACCTGATCCGAAAAAAGGTGTCATGGTTATGGATAACGGTTATACTGTGGGCGTTTATGTTGGGTATGATGATAACAAACCCATGGTGAATAGAACCAACCGGATCAGTGGTGCCAGCGGTGCTTTACCAATCTGGAGCGATATAGCCTCATCCCTGCTCATATATGAACAGGCTGGGGACCGGCTTGACATCGCAGACCTTGCCTTTAATGGGCTTGTTTTGCAATATCCGGAGGTTGAGCAGTTCTTTGTGCCGGTGGACCCCAAACAGGGCGGAGCAACAATTGAGGGCAGAGGTGCCTTGAGAACCAGTATCTCACCTGAGCGTCCGGCTGTACTCTCCCATGGCCGCGTTGCTCCAGGTGGTCGTTTTGAGCCGGCCCGTTTTTTTCAACCGTTCTGGAAAAACAAGGAAGATAATACCTGAATCCTGCAAGTTTGCGTATAACATGTTGTCTTTTTAATGTATCGGAAAATTAGCAGTGAAACGGCGAAGTTTCTGTGGGAATCATTCCTGTTCAGTGGCCAATTGTCAGTTATCGATCATTAATAGTTGGTAACTTCTGCCCGAAGGGCATTATGTTCTTATCGAAAAATCTTTTTTTTGATCTTTTTTTTGCCTGTAAGCTTTTTTGTATCAAACAGGCATTATATTAAATTATAAAATACGATTAATTATGTTTTTTACAAAACTCAAAAGAGCTGCCTGTACTCTGCTCATACTGGCTCCCGTCACCATGCTGCTGGCAACCGGCTGTGTTGAAAGACAGATGATTCCACCACATGACGGCAGATTTCATGAAGAAGCAGTTACAGAACAAAGAAATATCCCCATGCCGGCAGATGCTGCTGATACAAAAGAGGCTGTGGACATCTATCCGCCGGTCGCAACCGAAATCACCACAGCTATAGATGATCTTCTTTTACCTGTATTAACCCATGTAAATGGGCGAATTCTTACCTATGAAAAAAAGCTCCAGTTCATTGAGGCACTGGAGTTGAAAGTCATGGATATAAGCGGCAATGGTGACATGGAAGGCCGTATATCTGATTGCCGTTCTCAGGTGCAGGATATATTAAACAGATATCATCAACTCCACCAGCATCTTTTAAAAAAGCATACGGTGGCTACAGAGGATCTGATCAAGGGGGAAACCATACTGAATTTATGGGAGGATGATTTCAGGTTTCTTGAGAGTGAATGCAGAGCTCTTGTCGGCCACGATACGATGAAAACAGCTTTTCCTGTTGATGATAAGGAGCTAAGCATAAAAGGACTGGCTATTGCTGATGCTTACAAAAAGCATCAATACTGGCAGGTTATTGACAAATACGAAGAGTTGGCTGCCGTCCATGGAGAGTTCCTTCCAGGTGATACAACCTTTCTCTATGGTCAGGCCCTGGCTAAGATCGGGCGGGGAACAGATGCAACAAGAGTATTTAAAGCGTTACTTGCCCGGGTACAGACCCCGGAAGAGGCTGGCCGGGAATATGAATTAATCCAGTTAATTGCTGACATGGCATTCGCTCATGAAAATTTCAAAAAGGCAGAACAGTTTTATGGTGAGATTGTTGATGCATATCATGGTTTAAGCCGACGGAATCAATGGGCTGCCCGGCAGCTCTCGGTTTTGCAGGTTGCCGGCGAAAAAGATGAAGAAGTGAGAGCGTATGCAAATTTTTTAAAGAGTTATCTCACCTATAATCCTGAACGGGACGGCTTTCTGGTTGTTAAAAAAGCAGAAGCATTTATTAACAGCTTTCCCCACTCCACGGTTGCCGCCAGTGTAGATTTTCTTAAAACCACTGCTGCCGGGAAAGCCGAACAATGGTATCAAAAGCTATTGGAACGGGTGAACATACTGGCAGGAGAAGAAAATTATCAGGAAGCTCTGCTGACCATTGAGCGAGTACCCCGAATTATCCTGCCACTTGAAAAACAAAGAGAACTCCTGGATATGGCAGATAGGTTGAGGGCTGAGGAATCATTGACAAGAGCAGCCCGTCAGTTGAATGAAAAACTGCTGATTCAGGAAAGATGGAATGAAGGCATGACCCATCTTGATTCAGACCGCTATGATCAGGCCATTGAATCATTTGGTAAACTGCTGAAAACTTCAGATGCTGAGCGGGCTGAAAAAAAGATAAATGAAATTGCCAATCATGCGGCCCGGGAAGACCGCAGGCGGGCGGCTGAGCTTTTTTTCCGTGCCAACCGTACCCATGACATGGAAAGCAAAAAGAAGCTGCTTCTTGCTTCAAGGCAATTATTGCAGAATATTTTGATAAAATATCCCCAGGCTGATGTGGCCGACAGGGCCAGGCAGAATTTGAACAGGATAGAAAAAGAAATTTATACCATTGACCCAGATCTTCTTTCGGTACCTGTGGGGATGGGCGGGAGACAAGTGTTAGCGAACTGATATAAAAGCAGGAAATGGCGGATAAGGATATCGTACCATTTCATGCTGAAAATTCGGCGTATTACAGGTATGCCGAGCCTTGCTGTCCGGTGATTGCAACATTCGGGTTTTAATTTTTTTTTTATGGAGGAAATATTAGCTGATGGAT
>CAZHPX010000049.1:0-7710 GCA_964534785.1 uncultured Desulfobulbaceae bacterium
ATGTTTTCAGGGACCTGGCCATACCAAGAGATTTCGGCGGGGTTACTCCGGCAAGAATATAAACTTTTTCATCCAGGCCCATATCCCGGCACATTTCCATAAATCTGGAAAATTTTTCCAGATTATAAATAATCTGGGTCTGGATAAAGTCGGCTCCCATGGCCGCCTTTTTCCCCAACCTGACAGCCCTGAACTCAAAGGGATGGGCAAAGGGGTTAGCAGCAGCACCGAGGAAGAATTTTGGCGGTTCACCTTTTATCTTCTCGCCGCACTGGAAACACTTATCATCCCGCATGTCCCTGACCATACCAAGCATCTGGATGGAATCCATATCAAAGACCCCTTTGGAGCCGGGATGATTACCAAATTTCTGATGGTCACCGGTTAAGCAAAGCAGGTTTTTCAAGCCCATGGCAGAAGCAGCCAGCAGATCACTCTGGATGCCAATCCGGTTCCTGTCCCGGCAGGTCATCTGGATAACCGGTTCAATCCCCTCAGAGATTGCTATACAGCCGGCACCAATAGACGACATTCGGACAATTGCGGTCTGACAATCGGTAATATTAACCGCATCAACATTACCTTTTAGTAACCGTGCCTTTTTCCTGACAACTTCAGGGTCACTGTTCTTAGGCGGTCCCAATTCACCGGTTACCGCAAACTCACCACTGGCAAGTACCCGCTCCAAGTTACTCCCTGATTTCATCTACCCTCCCTCACCTTCATTTTTCCGGGCAATCCCGCCTTTAAGGAGTTGCGGTTTTGCTGTTGCAGTTTCATTTCACCAACCAAGCAAAAAGCTTGGGAAATTGCTGCAGACATCTCCTTAATGACTGCCCTGGCCGCGACCAACACCGGATACAACCTGACCACTTTCAAGTTG
Organism: uncultured Desulfobulbaceae bacterium; assembly: GCA_964534785.1. GTDB lineage: Bacteria > Desulfobacterota > Desulfobulbia > Desulfobulbales > Desulfobulbaceae > DRLX01. The sequence goes on from CAZHPX010000049.1 coordinate 884, forward strand.
CCGGTGCATGGCACCGGCAACCTCATCTGGAGTTTCCGCAACCCCCAGGACACGCCCCGGACATCCTTCATCCCTTTTAAGAGAAACTCGTTGAGTTTTCTGGCTCCGGTTGAGGGCAGATTCTGAAAAATAACATGGCCACCGGAAGTAAGAACATGATGCCATGTGGGCAGATTGAATGTCGAATGCTGAAACACTGAATGTCGAAGATAAAAAAATTACTTGCGATAACCCGCCTGTAACCCGGCAGACTGGCGGGCAGCCTGGACAGTATTTTTCATGAGCATGGTAATGGTCATGGGTCCGACACCTCCGGGAACCGGAGTTATAGCAGCGGCTTTTTCCTTAACCGATTCAAATTCAACATCGCCAGCAAGAATAGCTTTACCGCTCTCAGACTTGCCAACCCGGTTCACCCCGACATCAATAACCACAACCCCTTCTTTTACCTGGTCAGCCTTGATCATATTGGCAACCCCGGCAGCAACAATCAGAATATCAGCTCTTCGGGTATGAAAATCCATATCTTTTGTCCGAGTATGACAGAGGGTAACCGTGGCATTGCCGCCATCGCGCTTCTGGAGCATAAGATTGGCAACCGGCTTGCCGACAATATTGGAACGTCCCACCACAACCACTTCAGCACCATTAGTTTCAACACCGGAACGGGTTAACAGCTCAAGAACACCATTGGGAGTGCAGGGAAGAAAACACTGCTCACCAAGCATCATCTTGCCCACATTAACAGGATGAAAACCATCGACATCCTTAACCGGATCAATGGCATACAACACCTTGGCTTCATTTATATGTTTGGGGAGCGGCAACTGAACCAGAATACCATGGATTTTTTCATCTTTATTGTATTTATCAACCATGGTAAGGAGGTCTTCTTCATTGATATCAGCGACCAGAGTAACCTGCTCTGAATGAATTCCGAGGGCATGGGCAGTTTTATTTTTTGCAGTGACATAGGACTCCGAGGCAGGATTGTCACCGACAAGGATGGTAACCAGTCCCGGCACAACATTGTGATTCTCCTTAAGGCCGGCTACTTCTTCCTTCAACTCTTCACGAATTCCTTTGGCAACCTCAGTACCACTTATTATCTTTGCACTCATTGGCACCCTCGTTATAAATTTTATTGATACATGCTGTTTATATTTTTTATTGACAGGACGAAATGAATAGGGGAAGAACTATTAATCTGAAAGAATTTTTCATTAAAAATGAAAAGTTAATCAATCCCTTTTATAAAGGAATTCCACGCTATCACAAAACTTTCTACTTTTCAAGTCAATTTTCAATTCCTATTCATTAATTACCATATCATCCTGTATTTATTCTATTTTTCAGGCTTCATCTATGAATGTTTGACTACTTCCCGTCTGTTTCCACCTGAATCCTGCTGCCACCATTCCGGCTGCCCACTGGGGCGTTCCGGGGGCAAGAACATGGGTGTACAGGGCAAAGACATTTTTCTTTTGCAGCCCGTCCCTGCCGCCGATAAAACCCGTTCCCCGTTCCATACTCAGACATAGTTTATCCGGACTGCTATCCCATTGTTCCACAGTGGAGTAACGGAATTCATGTCCCTTAACCCTTGTCCCCACCGGATAAAAAGGATTTTCCCGCTCCACAGTAAAGATTGAATAACCATGTGCCTGCGGTTTTTCTGCCAGACCAAAGGTAACCGGAAGCACACCTGTCAACGGAAACTCCTCACCACCAATAACAAAAGAACGACCCAGAAATATCAAACCGCCGCATTCGGCATATATGGGAAGCCCGTCTTCTGCCGCCCTGCGGACTGACTCCCGAAATGTTTTGTTTTCAGCAAGCCTGCGAACACTGGTTTCCGGAAAACCACCACCGATATAAAGTCCCTTTATGTCCTCCGGCAAAGCGGTATCATGAAGAGCATCAATCATTACCAGCTCAGCACCTGATCGTTGCAATGCTTCAAGGTTTTCTTCGTAATAAAACTGAAAGGCAGAATCCCGGACAATACCTATCTTTATTTTATCCCTCTGACACTGGAAATCCGATACATGATCTTTAACTTCTATCACCTGTCTTATGTCATCTGACTTCTGAACGGGGCAGGTCAAAGAGATAATTTTTTTCAAATCAAAACTATCTTCCACCAGTCCAGCGAGTTTCTCAATAACCAGCCCGCCTGCATCTGATTCCTGATGGGGAGTTACTCCAAGGTGGCGCATGGGGAAAATATCCGTTTTCATCCGGGGGATAACCCCGACCACCGGAAGACCACTATATTTTTCCACGCTCTGCCTGACAATACTCTCATGGCGGGGAGTGGCTATTTCATTGAGAATTACCCCGGTCAAACGCAGATCAGGGCACATCCCCCGACACCCTAACACCATGGCCGCCACGGTTCGGGTAGTCTTGGTACAGTTAACCACCAGCAAAACCGGCAGATCAAGCTGAAGAGCCAATTCTGCTGTAGAATAACCACCATCAGCATTCACTCCGTCGTAAAGTCCTCTGTTGCCTTCAATAACTATAAAATCCGCCCCCTGCCCATGCTGCTGATACGATGCCGATATTGACGCCCTGGACATCAGGTATGGATCAAGATTATAACAGGGAATACCTGCAGCAAGGGACATCCAGCCTGCATCAATATAGTCTGGACCTTTTTTAAAAGGCACCACCCTGCCCATTTTTTTCAAAGCACCAATAAGGCCGACCGTGGCCACGGATTTCCCCGAGCCGCCGCTCATCCCGGCAATAATAAAAGATGATTTCAACCCGGTCATAATTTCCAGATCTCGCAGAGTACATGCTTAACTGTTATATTCATCTTGCTCCTTGATTTCCCGCTTACAGACGAAAACCAAAAAGAGCTTGACTGGTTGGCGAAAATATCATTATCCTTGAAGCAGGCAGTGATATTTTTCAACCTGAATCCGGCACAGACATACATATAACATAAAACAGATATCATAACCCCAAAAACATAGTAACTGTTTAGAATAGAGAACATGATGCCCCCAATCATCTCATTCATAGGCTGGCATAACTCCGGCAAAACCACCCTGGCATGCCAGGTCGTCAAGACCCTCATCGAACGTGGTTATCAGGTCGGCCTGGTCAAATCAAGTAAAGAAACCGGTCTTCTCCCTGACCGGCCTGGGACAGATACTCATTCCTACAAACAGGCCGGAGCCGATCCCATCGCCCTCGTCTGTCCGGATAAAATGATATTCACAACCAGAACCGGCATCGATGGTCTGAGTACCATTGCCAGTCAATTCTACGGGGAAGTCGATATTGTCATAGGAGAAGGGTTCAAGCGGGAAAAAGATATAGCAAAAATAGAGGTATCAAGAGGGGGGAGTGAGCTGCTGAGAAGTACAGTTGACAATGTTATTGCCATTGCCACGGACAGAGACATCAGAGGTGGTAATATTTTCCGTCTTGACCAGGTCAAAGAGTTATCTGACTTTATTGAACAGCATTTTATAAACAGCAAACCATGAAGAAGTTATTCCCCCTGGGAACTATTATCTGCACTTAAGTGATCGGCGGGTGTCTCTGTACACGGTCACAATCGCCCGCACATTGTACTGCAGCAGACTATGTGTCTGCACAACAGATATGCAGCACCTTGATCACTTGCAGAACATAATGCCCTTCGGGCAGAAATTTTCCAATACAAAAAAAAAGAGGTCATGAAATCACGTGGTTGGCAACCCCGTTATCAGGTACAAAAAAGTTCTACGAGCGTCCTGATTTTTCAAGCCATAAAGACGAGAATATGCGAATAATGAAGAAACTGACCAGAATGGCCATAATGATACGAATAGTTATAATAACCAGATAATTGGCACCAAATATAACAAAAAGAAGCGTGTCCTCTATAATGGAGTGACAGATCATAAGGAATGTCGCAATAAAAAATATATCCCTGCGGGTTAAGCTACCGCTGTTTGTTTCTCTGATAAGGATACCTGCCCCATAGGTTATACCAAGCAACTGGCCGACAATAATCGGGTACAATATGTTAACCCTGCTTGACCAGGACCTGAATATCCTGGTTCTCCTTACCCCATCCATGACAATAATAAGCAGGGAAATAAGCAGGATAACCTTGACTGACAAGCCAAGAGCATTAATGATGGAATCCCCCAGCATAGCCAAAAAAGAGTCATATTCTCCAACAATGACCACACCCGTATGGGTTTTATCATCAAAAAAGCCCTGCGGCATCAGCATAACCGGTACCACACTGACAAAAGCCATACTGAGACGGAGAACAACAGAGTACCAGTAACTGATACCAATCTGCTTCATTATGACCGATTCCAATACCATGGAATGACAGACACCAAGAAATACAGCAAGAACAGTCCATTGCCTGGAATCAAGCTCAAGAGGTGCAGCAAAGGCTATGGCGGCGTAAAGATTCAGCAGCACTCCGGCTGCCATTGCCATACCTGCTTCCACGGGAAGACCCAGCCATGAGGTTATCGGATAAAAAAGAAAACTTACAGAGCTTAACAGATCAAAATAAAGAAGTATATCCGAGAGGATATACAACGGCACAATAAATTTGACAATCAACAGGCTGCTCTGCAGGGATGAATGCAGACTTTTCTTAAAAAAATGATTCATGTGCTGTTTTTTCTATATTCCTGAATCAGTGAGCTCTCACCTGTGCTGCAATCTCGCCGGCCAGTTTCAGAGCCTGGTCACGGCTGGTCAGTCTCCCTTCCATCCTGGCTTCTTCCACCAGATCAAGAATGGTACGAAACAGAGGGCCCGGCGGCAGCCCCAGTTTTTCAAGCAAATCCTTACCGGTGATAAGCGGTGGATCTTTTCGTATCGGTATTACCCGTTCCTGCCATATCTGATATAGACGGGAAAACAACTCTGCATTTTCCTGTTCAATTTTATCGGGACGACCCTCGCCCTTGCCTGCCAGAGAGTCAGCCATGGCCAGCATGAACAGGCCGGGCAGCTCTTCATCCACCGTTTTAATCAAGCGCAGGCAACCCCTAAGGGTTAGTTTCCCTTTACGCAAATCATTGGCGAGAAAAAAGGGCCGCATATGATTTCTGACCAACAGGCTAACGGCCTGAATATGTTTTTTTGACCAACGCAGCCTCTCACCAATGGCGGCAACCAGTTCTGCTCCCCTGATATCATGGTTATAAAAAGTTATTTTCCCGCCCCTGTCTTCCCTGATCCCGTAAGTAACAGGTTTCCCTGAATCATGAAGCAGGGCTGCCCATTTAAGATATATTTTTTGTTTTCCCCTGCTTAATGCAGATACCATCACTTCGCGATGTTTTGGAAAATATTTGCCTGAATTACGCTGAATTTTCTCCATTTCGGCAAGGGATTGCAGTAAATGGTCAAAGACATCGAGGTGATGGCTGGCGGGCTGTTCCATGCCCACCCCGGATAACAACTCTGGAAAGACAGTAAAGAGTATCTTTGTTTCCGCCATCAGGACAAAGGCCGGATAAGCCCGTTCGCTTGCCATGATATGGTCAAGTTCATGGGCTATTCTTTCCGGGGACACTCTGCCGATGAGATCACGGTGACGGCAGATCATCTCCATGGTTTCCGGGATAAGTTCAAGATCAAGGACTGCCCCGAACCGGAAGGCCCGCAAAAGACGCAGAGGATCATCAAGGGGTGAGCGGGATGAACTGAAACGAATAACCCCGGCTTCAAGATCATCTATACCATGGCAGGGGTCAATGACCGGTAAAGACCGGTCATGATGGCAGGCATTATTTATTATATCATTAATGCAGAGGGCAAGACTGTTAACTGTCAGATCTCTCTTGCCCAGTTCCTGTTCAATGGTGATGGCACCATATCTAAACGATGAGAAATCGAAACATTTTCCCCGCCACACCACCCGGGCCGCATCTTCTTCCCTGCCAAGGACAACAAAGGCACCACCACAACGATTACTTAATTCACGAGCCCATTGTCTGGCATGACACGGTACGGTCAGATCCAGATCAGCGGGGTCACGGCTAAGCAGCATATCCCGCACCGTACCGCCGGCAAGATATACACCCCCTGGATGATGAGCAGCTATAAAGGTTAAATGTTCAAGAATCTCTTTTGGGAAAATCTTTTCCACCCGGCCTGATTCAATTTTTCTTTCACATAAGGGCATATTTTCAGTATAGTCAGAAAAGTTTTTCTCAAGGAAGGGAAATTAAAATAAAAATTATTTTTGACAAAATTAAACAGCAAATATTACATGGACGCAGCCACATCACGAACCATAAAAATAGGGGCCGCCAGTATAGGTCTTATCGGCCTGGATATGGCAATCAATCAAGCAGCTTCCCGCCATCTGCCGGAGATAGAGGCCATGGATTTTCTCTTTAAGGCCATAAAAGAAAGAAACTATATCCCGGCCGGTATGGCAGAAAAATACAAAATAGCCCTTCTCAGGGAATACACCAGACATCTTCATGGAGATAATAGATTTGAGGACGGGCTTGTAATCAGGATTTTCGGTAAACCGTGCCTGAGCTGCAACAACCTGCAAGGCCTGGTCATAGCAATACTCTCCGAACTTAACCTTGGTGCAGATGTGGAACAAATCCATGATCCTGATGAAATTGGCAGGGCCGGAGTGATCCAGACCCCGGCTCTGGTCATCAATGGGAAATTGAAAATATCAGGCCTGCTGCCCAGCAGGGCTCAAGTGGAACAGTGGATACGGGACTCTATAGATTAACTATTCGTAAATATTCGGCAGCACTCTTTCTTAAAGGCGATCAGGCCGCCCAGCATACCTGATGTATAGCTGATCGGCCTGCTTA
>CAZHPX010000050.1:0-7628 GCA_964534785.1 uncultured Desulfobulbaceae bacterium
TCATGATGAATAATATCTGCAACCAGATCAAGGTAAGTTTTGTAACCAACCACAACCTCAGCCGTTTTAAGGGCGTGGACAGCCCTTGGGGTCATCAGATCCACTGCCCCCGGCCCGATTCCAACCACAGACAACCCGCCTTTTTCTTTTTCTCCGTTCATTTATTCTGCCACACCTGTTTTTGCCTGAATTGAGCGATTTGCAGATTTATCAATCTTCAAGGTAACTATTCAAGAAGAGCAGACAGCTCATCCCGGGTAAGAAGAGAGGCCGGATTTGCCCCCCGCCGTTCTTCAAAAACACGCTGCTCAGCTTTGCGGCGATCAACTCCCTGACGAGGGTTGGTCAAGGCTCTAATCCTGTTTTTAAATGACACACGGTGTTTTTTTCCTTTCGGCAGATACCGCCTGTCAGCCCGTCGCTCCTGCCGTAAGCGACGATCAACTCCCTGACGACGATCAAAAACACGATCACGACGATCATCATTTCCATTACGGGTTTGCATGGTAACCTGTATTTTCCGCATTCATATTCAGTAACCGTTCACCCCAGGTGTTGATTTACGGAAAACTTCGACCTGTAAGTGTTTACCATATTCACATTCGGCCATGCCTTATAATAGAGAGTAAAAGCCAGAAACCCATCATCCCGGCCACCATAAAACCAATAATACCTATGATGGGAATACCATACCACCTGGGTGGTATATTCGAAAGGACAATCAGGGAAGAGCCGATAATCTGGGCAGCAAGAACAATGGCAAAGGCAATCCGATTAGAAATCCGATCCAGAGATATCCCAAACAAATGAAGACCGCGATGCTCAAGTTCCACCCTTATTCGACCTTCCTTAAGCTGTTTGAAAATAGAACCAAGGTCTTCAGGCAGATCACGAAACAAACCTATATATTCCGAACCGGTCTCGCTCATTTCTTCCGCCAGCCGTTTCGGCTTGAATTTACCAAGTTTAACCCGCCTCATGAAAGGACCGGCAAGGGTTACCAACTCCAAATCCGGATCAAGCCGCAGCCCTAACCCCTCAACCGTGGCAAGAGCCTTCATCATCAGATACAGATTCGGCCGCAGAGCCAGGCCATGCCTGGTAACCAGCCCAAGAATATCCTGGAGAAGACGATCCGCAGCAATATCGCCAAGCGGTTTATAGACATACTGGTCAACGAAATCACCAAGATCACGACCAAGTGCATCCTTGTCCACCTCATTATACTGAATGGTCATTTTCAGTACGCCGTTAGTGACTTTCCGCTCGTTACCGGCAATGACATTTAGAATCAAATCAACAAAATCCTCTCTATCTTTAAGGCTTAAACGCCCCATCTGACCAAAATCAATAAAACAGATAACATTGTCCCCCATTACCAGGATATTACCCGGATGAGGATCAGAATGAAAAAAACCGTGAACAAAAATCTGCTCCATAATCAAATTGGCACCACGGATTGAAATCAAACTCAAATCACATCCCTGCTCCCGCAATGATGCGATATCCCCGGCTTTTACCCCTTCAATGTACTCCATTACCAATATCCGCTCTGTGGACAACTCAGGATACACTCCGGGAACATAAGTGTCCGAGTTACCAGCAAACTGACGGGCAAACCGTTGGATACTGGTTAATTCCACAGCAAAATCAATTTCACGGGAAAGACTTCTTGCAAATTCATTCACCACCGCCGTGGGACGATGCCCCTGAATCTCTTCAAGATGCTCTTCCATTAATCCGGCTATATGGGCAAGAATCTCAAGGTCAACAGCGATAATGTTCTCGATACCCGGTCGTTGTACCTTGACCACAACATCATCACCATCTGCAAGCCGGGCCCGATGAACCTGACCAATTGAAGCAGCAGCAAGGGGGGTTTTATCAAAAGACGAAAAGATATCTTCCGGAGATGCCCCCACCTCCTCCTTAAAAATAATAACGACTTCCCGGTAAGAAAAAGGAAGGACTTTATCCTGGAGCCTGGCCAGTTCTTCGAGATAATCAGGTGGAACAAAATCAGGCCGGGTCGATAACAACTGCCCCAGTTTGACAAAAGTCGGCCCCAACTCTTCAAGAGCCATGCGCAGGCGTTCCGGTCGGGAATAGCGGCGTACATGCTCCCGCTGTTTGCGGTTAATCATCCGCAGACCGGATTCAAGGTACTGGTCAAGATGAAGCCGCTCAATCAGATCCTCAAAACCATACTTGAACAGAACCCGCAAAATACGATGATAACGATTCAGATGCCGGTAAGTCCGGCCTATTGCTCCAAGTTTCCTGATACTGAACAAGAAGACTCCTGCAGGGTTAAATATTCGAGCTGCTTAAAATAAAACAATTATTCAGGATATATTCGTAATATGTTCGACTATCACCCCATTTTCGTCCGATTCGCCTCACCACATATAATTAAGAGGCACATTATCGGTGGAGCCGGGACTTTAACCCCGGCTCCGGGCAGTAGCCAAGTGTTTTTACTTTTTTAAAATCGGGACAGGCGATGCCAGAACCCGAAAGATTATTTGTTAATGGCAGCCTGAAGCTCTTCAATCTGTCTTTTCAGATCAGCAATATCATCAGCAGTGGCAAGGTTAAGCTTTTTAACCTTCTCTTCAACCCGCTGATTAACCCACAATTCAAGCTGATCTTTAACATCTTCTGATTTCTTCAAAAGATCGTCAACAAACTGCCTACCGTCCCCGGTACTGAGTTTACCCTTATCAACCAGCTCGTCTTTCAATTCCTCAATTTTCTCTTTGGTCAGAAAAGCAGCTCCAACACCAGCATAAAAAACATCTTTCAATAACTCTTTCATTTTTTTCTCCCTGTCTTTTAAAAGGTTTTACACTCATTCTCCAAAACTCCCGCATACAAAATTCCTGCAAATCTTACTTTATCCTAAATCGAGCGTTTTACCATCTGCAACACTTTTTCCTGAATCCGTGACAAAAAAACATTGAAATAAGCCGAATATTTACATTTACAAATAGGTGAAACACCCAATTCAGGTTCCTTACAACTTTTCGATATCCCGATGAAATACATTAAGTTCATATTCCTTCCTTTCAAGAAATTTCATTAAACATTCCACCACCGCCACAGAGCGATGACGGCCGCCGGTACAACCCACAGCCAGGGTCAGCTCCCTATGTTCATCATTATTAAACTGCTGACATAAAAAATCAAGCAATGGTTCAGCCAGAACAAAAAAACTTCGGGCAGAATCATTATCAAGGACATACTCAGCAACATCAACTTCCATACCGCTGCGATCTTTTAAATGATCCACCCAGTAAGGGTTGGGCAGAAAACGCATATCCCAAACCAGATCAGCCACCGGCATCCCATGCTTAAAGCCAAACGAAAACATGGAAATTACCAGCTTTTTTGCTTCATCATCCATGTCACGCACCCCTGGTTCAACTGGCTGAGCAGAGCATCCGGATAGACTCTTCCTTCTCGCCGATACCCCTCTTTAGAATCTCATGATTATACGCAGAAATAACATTCTGGCGTTTCAGCATCCCCAGTACCCATGGTTCCGTCAAGCTTTCCACCACCGGGATTTCATCAATCCCCTTCACATCAAAGAGCTGCATGGCCTCGTAGATATTATCATCCGGGGTGAGCATAATCACATCCCGGGTGCATATGGAACCGACAAGATAACAGGCCCGCTGCTCTTCATCATGAAGAATATTTTTCACATCCTGCATGGATACTACCCCGACCATCAGCCCATGACTATCGATAACAGGAAAATAAAAAGAATCATAGGACTGCCTGAATAACTGGAGTAAATGATTAATGTTTGCCGTTTCACTGATAAAATCCACTTCCTCGGTAATAGCCTTGCCCACCTTGATTGATTGCATGATAGCAACCTCACGCCCCTCGTGAATATCAATACCTTCCCTGGTAAAATCAACAGTATCAATGGAGTCCGGATAAAACTTTGTTGCAGTAACAGTGCTGATAATACAGGCCAGCATCGCAGGAATAATTACCAGATAGTTACCGGTCATTTCAAAGAGCAGGAATATAGCCGTCAGCGGGGCATGGGTAGATGCGGCGAGAAAGGCACCAACTCCTATGGTCGCATACGCCCCCGGACATGCAGTATAATTGGGCAGAACGGCATTAACAATACTGCCAAACGCACCACCGCAAACTGCCCCTATAAACAGTGCCGGAGCAAAAACACCACCTGCCCCGCCGGAGCCAAGGGTAATGGCAGTGGCGATGGATTTAAGCAGAACAAGAGCCAGCATAACTGCCAGTGCCATCTGACCTGCCAGGGCTTTTTCGATATAATCATACCCTTCACCCATGACCTGGGGATAGGCAATGGCGATGGAGCCCACGAGAAAAGCTCCAAGAATCGGTTTCAACTGGTCATGGAGAGAAAGTTCCTCAAATTTATCACGGACATAATAAAAAAATCGAATATGAACCACTGCCAGCATACCGATTATCACAGCCATGAGGGCATAGAGCGGCATCTCGACCAAAGGGTTTATCATCTGATAATCAGGGATAGGAAAAGCCGGAGTTTCTCCATACCACCATCTTGAAACAACAGTTGCAAAGGCTGAGGCAATAACCAGGGCGGAAAACGATGCGATTCCATAGGTTCCAAGAAGAACGATCTCTGCCGCAAAAAACATGCCGGCCAGGGGGGCATTGAACATCCCGGCAACGCCGCCGGCACAACCGGCCGCAATATAGACCTTCATCCTTCTGCCCGATACTCTGGTTTTCTGACCTGTAATGGAACCAATCGTGCCACCGATCACGGCTATCGGCCCCTCCACTCCGGCAGAGTTTCCAGAGCCAATGGTTATGGCGGTTGAGACAATCTTGATAAATATATTACGGGCCCGGATAATCCCGCTTTCCAGATTTACTCTTCTTAAAAATTTAGTGAAACCATAGCCATTAACCTTGCCCGGAAAAGCCAGTGACAGAGGAATCAACAAGACCATGCCGGACATGGGGATTAAAGGGAGGAGAAAACTTCGCCAGCCCCCCTCGCTGATTCTAAGCAGCTCGTAACCACGGACAAAAAGATGTTCATGGACAAATCCCACAGACTCTCTGAGAACAATAACCGCCACACCTGCCATCAATCCGATACAGGCCGAAACCAGAATCATCCAGGTATTTTCACCGGGCAGGAAAAGTTTAAGCGGGTTTCGTTTTTTGTTCCCTCTAATCTGTCCTTTATCATTTGTCATCTATAACCTGTCCCCTGCCCTGGGGCGGATGTTGAATCCGCCCCTACGCCTGTCTTCTGTCTTCTCTCTCAGCACCACCATCACCATACCGCGAATCGAGTTTGCCACAAAAACCCTGTCTGCACCCCGAACATCATTAATGGTGAGTATCCGCTCCTCTGCCTGTCCTGATTCCAGCATGTAAGCACGATAAACGCCCGGCAAAAGACCACTGGAAAGAGGGGGGGTGTAAAGTTTGCCATTTTTCTCCACAAACAAGGTGGAGATGGTTCCCTCTGTCACCTCTCCTCTGGTATTAATGAACAACATTTCATACAACCCCTGCTCCTCGACCACCTGCCGCTCTTGATTATACAACTGCCGATTTGTGGTTTTATGATAGAGAAACACATCATCAGGGTCAACCCGATGCTCAGAAAAAGCTATTTCACCGACCTTCTCATCAGCCGCCGCCATTCTCAAAGGACTGAGAGTAATTTTAACAACCCCATCTCTGTCAAGAGTCAACCGCACCCGCAGAGGCTCCACCCTGTTCAGGTTTTCTGTCCCCTGTAACCTGTAACCTGTAACCTGTAACCTGGCAACAAGCTGCCGGTAAATCTCCTTTTGATCGGCAGGGAAAAAAAAATACCTGGCAGAAGCCAGCAACCGGTCAAGATGTGCTTCCAGAAAAAGATAACCCTCTTCAGGCAGCCATAACATGGTTTCAATAAGCTCAAACCCAGGACATGGGTTACTCAAAAATTTCCCTTTAAGCAAACACTCCCGCCACTCTTCCTCAGGATCAGAGTCATAAACAATACCTGCCCCCAGCCCCATACTGCCTTTTTTACCGGCAAGGGTGATGGTGCGGATAGGTACATTAAAACACATTTCCTCGTTACTGCACCAGCCAATAGCCCCGCAATAGACTCCCCGCGGTTTTTTCTCAAGCTCCCTGATAATCTCCATGGTCCGCACCTTGGGTGCCCCGGTCACAGAACCGCATGGGAATAGATTATAGATGATATCTGACAATGAAAAATTCTGCCGATCAGCGGATAAAGATTGTCCATCAATGGTGGAGGTCAACTGTAACAGACTCTCATACACTTCCACATCAAACAGTGACCGCACCTGAACAACCCCTCCCCCGGCATCATGGAGCAATCTGCCCAGATCGTTTCGCAGCAGATCAACAATCATGATATTTTCACTGATTATCTTACGATCATGACGAATATTTTCCGCAAAAGCTTTATCCTCCATCAGGGTCAATCCCCGCTTGCCCGTCCCCTTCATGGGCCGTACCCTGATCCGGTTTTTCCTTTTTTCGGCATAAAAAAACAACTCCGGGGAAAAACTCATTATATCTTCCCCGCCAGAGCGGAGCCAGGCCGCATAAGACACCGACTGGTTTCGCCGCAACCTTTGATATAAAACTGACGGGGCACCGGAAAAGTCAAAATCAAGTTTAAAAGTATAATTAACCTGATAACTATCTCCTGCCCGAATGTAATCCTTTATTTTATCAATATCTGTGTAAAACTCTTCCTCGCTGATATCAGGCTGGATATTAGATATGTTACAATAATCTTCTTCACAACTGATATTTTCATTTGCAATTTTAGAAAACCACTCGTCAAAGATTTCTGAAGCTTCATCTCTATGATCAAAAACCAGCGGATTTTCAAAGACACCGAACCGGGCAATAACCCTGCCGACCTGTTCCGGCCTGATAAGTATTCGCAGGCGAGGTTCGAGAAGATATCCCAGCTCATACTCCAACCAGCCGGCAACAGCATATCCCTGTCCCCGGAAAGCTTCAAGTTGCTGAAAAAAACTCTCATGGTCTTCACCCAGACGAAGTTCCAGCCAACACTTCGCTTCCATAAATAACAGGGAACGGTGGTTATCAGTTGACAATCGACAGGTTTCAAGAAAGATAAAGTTGTCCATCCTGTCCAAAGCAACTGTCATGGTTTTAATGACATCGGATGAAAAATTTGACATAAAGAATAAAAAAGTGAATAATTAATAAAAACATAAACAAAAACAGAAAAGGATTCTACCATTAAATAATTGGCCCCAAATGCATCCTCCATAATTTTTCCACATTCTCCATGGCAGCAACAAACAGATAGATAAGTTTATAGAGATTAGAGATGGAAAATTTCGTAAATGCTGTTATACAGAATACTGACAAAAGGGCAAGCAGACAAGCCGGGGATAAGGCATTCATGCAAACATGTAAACCAGTTTATTTCATTTTAATACGGCATCACAACCAGTATCAATTTACCTGCTACGAGCTATAAACACTATTGAGCCAGATTAGCTCAATTAAACATTGCATCAATATTAATTTTCAATTATAAGAAAGTAATCAGCTATATGGTAATCGTTATC
>CAZHPX010000051.1:0-7485 GCA_964534785.1 uncultured Desulfobulbaceae bacterium
CGGGAACTGACCCTATCCATAAGGTCACCATTATTCCCCGGGGCAGAGCCCTTGGCTTGACCATGCAGCTCCCCACGGAAGAAAAATACACCCATTCCAGAAAATTCCTCCTTAACTCAATTGCCATTCTTTTTGGGGGCAGGATAGCTGAAAAACTTATCTTTGATGAGATGACCACCGGGGCAGGCAACGATATTGAGCGGGCCACTGAACTGGCAAGAAAAATGGTTTGTGAATGGGGAATGAGCGAGGAGCTTGGCCCGCTTTCTTTTGGCAAGAAAGAAGAGCAGATTTTTCTTGGTCGGGAGATCACCCAGCACCGTGATTATAGTGAAGAGACTGCCCGGAGGATTGACGAGTCAGTTAAGAAGATTATCCTTGATGCCAATGACAGGGTATCGAGAATTCTTTCTGACAATCTGGATATCCTTAAAGAAATTGCCAGAGAGCTGTTGGAAAAAGAGACCATCATGCTTGAGGATATGGATATAATTATTGCCAGGATTAGACCGGATGAGTATCCTGAGTCTGAATCTGTCGGAAAGAGTTCGTCTGTGGAAAAGAAAACTGTTTCTCCCAAAACAGCAGATAAAAAAGATAAAGAGCAGGTTGCTGAGGTATCAGAGCCTGATAATAAGTCTGACGAGCGGGTTGGAGAGGGTAAATTGGAGGCTGAAACTGCGTAAATATCAGGGTGAATAAACGAATAAACTTGTTCAAGTGCCGCTATTATATTTATTGGAGGGAAAATCAGTAGAGAAAAATGTGCAACAACTATTGCCAAATGAATCGAACATGTGGGGTTATGTTCATGTATCGGAAAATTAGCAGTGAAACGGCGAAGTTTCTGTGGTAGTCATTCCTGTTCAGGGCATCATGTTCCAATGATGGTCGGGCAGTATAGGTTTCTTTGTATGGTGGACTATGAGCTTAGCCGGTTAAACTCATAGCAGGACCATGAAATGACCCCAACGCCCAAAAGGCTTTTGTCGATATTGAAAAACTGAGTGGGTACTGCCTTAATTCTGTTCACAACAGAGGCAAACACAAGGCTCGTATGTTTTATTCGGTCTTGGGGCTGACTTCAGTTAATGCCGAGGAATTGAGAGAAACTATTCTGGAAGCCACCCTGAATAACGATGCGGAAACTGGCGGTGCTGACTTCGTCCAGCACCGCGATTACATGCTAAAAAGAAAGTAACCATAAAATGGATAATCCATTAAAATTGCTTGATGTTGTGGCTCTCACTGAAGAATTGCTCGAGTATGGTTTGTATCGCGGGCAGGTTGGTACAGTCGTTGAAATTCTGGATACGAATGTTTACGAGGTGGAGTTCAGTGACGATGAAGGTCAGACTTACGCTATGCAGGCTCTTGATGCTGACCAATTAATGATATTGCATTATCATTTTCCTAAGGCGGCATAAAGAGGCGGGGTACAATCTTTCCATTCACAAATGGAGAAAAAGGAACGGGTTTGTTTGCGATAGCAATTTCCAGCAAGCAAATTCTGCGGGCGAGCCGCTTCCCCTGCACCGTGATTAATTTTAAAGGCACAGAGTTTTTCTGTGCCTTTTTTTTGTTTACAGATAAGAGCTAAACAAAAGAAGTGGGAGGATTTTTTACTTATAGATAATATGAAGAACCACAAACCGCAGATAATGGGTATTTTGAATGTCACGCCAGATTCTTTTTCAGATGGGGGTGAGTTTGTCTCGAACAGCTCCATAGCCCTACAGGTAAAAAAAATGGTGGTTGAAGGGGCAGATATTATAGATGTGGGTGGTGAGTCAACCCGTCCCTTTGCGGAAGTTGTCAGCGGAGTTGATGAACTGCAAAGGGTGATCCCCACCATTGAAGCAATCAGGGGATTTACTGATATTTCTATCTCTGTGGACACCACAAAGGCAGAGGTGGCACGGCAGGCATTGAGAGCCGGAGCAACCATGGTTAATGATATCTCTGCTCTTCGCCATGATCCTGTCATGGTGGAAGTGGTCAGGGGGTATGACGGGCCGGTGATTATCATGCACATGCAGGGTAGTCCCGGTGATATGCAGGTTGCCCCCCGATATGATAATGTGGTGGAAGATATCTGTGATTTTTTCAGAGAGAGAATTGCCTTTATGGAAGGAGCGGGAATTGACCGGAAGCGGATTATTATTGATCCGGGAATCGGTTTTGGCAAGACCTGCGAGCATAACCTGGCAATCCTCGCCGGCATCAGGAATTTTAAACAGCTTGGTCTCCCGGTTCTGATTGGTCATTCCCGCAAGTCATTTATGGAAAAGCTCCTTGGCTTGCCGTTGGCAGAGCGGGATTGCCCCACCGCTGTCATCTCTGCCCTGCTCATCGGATACGGGGTTGATATTCTCCGGGTTCATGATGTGGGCTTGAACAGGCAGGCGGTCTTGTTAGCGGAGAGGGTTGGTTTTCCTGATTTCCGGGAAAATGTTTTTGTTAACTCCTGACTTGTTAGTAATACCCTATCGGGGGGAGAGCCATAATGAGAGTGTTTACACTGTTGTTGAGAGATGTATGGAAACAGGTCTTTTTGTTGGATTTGTACCCGGATTTTCAGGGGCCCATTTTAAAGGGGAGACCTTGGACGAAGGACATAATGCCCTGTGGGCAGATTGAAAGTCGAATATCGAATGTCGAATACTGAATATCGAAGTTAAAATGCATGATCCCGATATGCAAATAAACAGTTTTTGCCATTTACTTAGACATTCGATATTCAACATTTATTGCCCTGATGTCACCGCTGCCCTGCCGATAAATAATCGGCAAAACCTGCCGACCCATTGTGTCGAGTGGAAAAATCATAGCTGTCACCTATTTCCCTGTTTTACACCTGTTTGACGGGGGGACCAGCTCCAGTCCCTGAACCTGTCCCGTTTTTTTTAGGGCGTTGTCTGTCCGGGTGTCATCATACCAGCGGAACCAGCAGAGGAAAGCTCCAGGATAATCATAATCATCTGTTCCTTCGGGCGGGCCTGTTCCCGAAAAATTTCCAGCTCAACCGTATCGCCTGCTTTCTTGTCAAGAAGGGCGATTCTTACATCGGCAACTTCGTGAACCGCTTCGCCATCCACCTCGACAATAATATCTCCATTTTGCAGGCCTGCTTCTTTGCCATGGCCATGGGGGCTGATCTCCATGACTCTCAGCCGGGACGGTTCGTTATCCTCTCCTGATTCTTCTTTGAAAACAACCCCGATTTTTGCTGGGGGGGGAAGTTGTGCCGGTTTGGTGAAGATAAGGTAATCAACCTTTCTGCCAACCTCCTTACCTGTAGCAAAACCATTATTACTGATCAGCACACTCTGCCGAATTCCGGGCATGCGTCTCTCCACTCTTAAGGGGATGGCACTGTCTTTGTATACATGACCGCTGCCGGTAATGACCACCATGTCCCGGTCGGGGTTTGCCCGCAGATATATGCTGATTGATTCTGCCATGGTTTCATCCCACAGGGCCTGGGCCTGGAGAAAACCGGCAAACCCCGGTTTTTTGCCATGGTCAGGGGCGACATGGGCAGCATGGGCAGCATGGACGACCCGTAACCGTTCGCTGAAACCGGCTGCATCAAGGTCTAATTCCCGGGCGATATTTTCCCGGTCATATGCATAGATAATATCGGTATGACCACTTCTGAAAACCTGGCGGGTAATATGTCTTTCCAGGTTAAGGCCGACTATGGGTATCCGCTGTTGCCGGGCAAAATTGATAATGCCCCGGTAGAGCCGGTAATCAAAGCCCCATACCGAAAAATAATCTGATCTTTTAAGGAACTCTCTCTCCGTACCAATTTTTCCGGCAATATAATCATCCAGCACCGGTTGGGCGGAACGGGGAAACATTTCCATACCGATGGCAAGATTTCTTTTGCTGTTTTGTTTGTTTTTTGTGTGTAATGCCTGGATTATCTGGAGCTGGAGAATATGATGGCCGTAATCGGTATGGGTTTCTCCCACATAGATCACTCTGCTCTTGCTGATATCATCAACGATGTCGGTGAAACTCTCTATCTGCGGTACCGGGATACCGGCGGGTGGTTCCAGAAGGGGAATAACTATTCCGTTTTCCGATGGCTCAACCTGTTTTTCAACAAGTTTACCGCCGGTAAAACTTAAAAAACTGTATTTCCCGTAATGGGTAAGTTTTCTCGTTGCGGCTTTGACCTCATCTTTATCGGAAGCATCAATCAGAACCATGTAGCACATGTCGGCAAGGGGGTTCTTGCGGACATTAAGGGTAAATGAGTTTTGCAGATTTTGTTTTTTTGCTCCGGCAAAGATGGTTCTTCTTAGTTTCGAGTCACCGGCAAACAAAAAACTTGCCTTGCCAAGCTCTTTGTTACTGACCTGGCTTACTGTTGTTGTCTTTACGCCATACGAGGCGAGCATGTCCACCAGGGGCTGATAAATATCTGCCTGCTGCTGGTCATCGGCAAGGATGATATATTTTTGTTCTGCCCCGATAAAACCGGCCCAGATGGGCGGAGTTTCTTCATATTTCAGCTTCCGGAAAACATCATAATCTCCATCAATGATAATTTCTGTGGGCAGGGTATTGCTGACAATGCTGAAATCATGTTCCGACTGTTCCATGGTGAACATTGTTTGTTTGCTGCCGGACATGGTTTTTATTGTAACAGGTACCTTGAGCAGGTATGGAATATTATACCTGTTGTCTTGACTCAAGGTAAAAGAGGTAACTGAGCGGCCATTTTTTTGTGTAACTTCTATATTTTCTACATTTATTTCTGGAACATCTGTCCGTGTGAGCCATTGCTCAAAAAAAGGGGCAAGATTTTTACCGGACACCTCGGAAAAGATGTTTTCAATATCCTGCCATGAGGCCCGCTGATGTTTTTTCCGGCTGTAAAATTCCTGTAATCCTTTGATAAAGTTTTCCTCGCCGATTTTTTTGTTCAGCATATGGAAAACCATACTTGATTTACCATAACCGATGGCTCTTATTTTTCTTGCCATGGGTTTGCCATGCCTGGCAACTGCACCAATGAATTCTGCAAGGGGCATGGTGTTATCATTATGCACAAAAGCATGGTAGCGAAGAATCTGATTTTTTCTGTACTGTGCTCCCTTGCCCTGATCAGCAGCATAACTCTGATCGGCAAGATAAGTGGTCAAGCCTTCACACCAGTTGCCGCTTCCTTCTGCCCGGCCGATGCTGTTGCCGAACCAGGAGTGGAGAATTTCATGGCCAAGGGAGGTATATTTGATAAAGGGCAGCCTGATTACCGCCTGGCCAAGGAGGGTGAAGCCCGGCATTCCGTAACCGGTGGGCAGCCGGTTCGCAACAATGGAGTAGCGGCTGTACGGGAAGGGACCGATCAGCTTTTCGTAGCGTCTGATATATTCAGCCCCTTTTTTCAGATACCCCTCACTTAAATGATCGTCTTCCGGAAAGAAATAAGTATAAAGCGAGACCTTGCCCACCTGGATTGACCGTATTGTATAGTCACCGGCGGCAAAATTAATTGACCGGATCGGCCAGGGAAAATAGGTTTTAAGTTTTCTTGTCTGGTTAACAGTAACTATCTCTACCTGTTCACCTTCACTGATGCCGCTGAAACCCTTCGGCAGTGCGGCATGCAGTTCATAGGTCATGTCCTGGTCGGGCATGGGATGCCAGAAACCGGCCAGAGTTATGCCCTGTTTTGATATAAGGTTGAAAGTTGCCATGGGATGCCAGGCCTTCATCTTCCAGGAAATAAAAATTGTCTGCTCTGTTGGCCCGGCAGCGATATGAATGGTATTGTTGTGGTCAGCAAGGGGTGTCAGAGAAGTGCTGTCTTGCTGTTTGAGAATAGAACCGGTAATTTCAAGGTGGCCGCAGTCAAGGGAGAGAGCTTTGCCGGCCGGCAGAGTTATCTGCGAAGTCCCGGTAAGTAAAGAGTTTTCCAGATCAAAACTGATGGCAATGAGATGGTGAGCCACCGTGGTTATGGTTTTATTGTCCGCAATTCCTGTTGAGGGGGAGACGAAGCTGAACAGGAACAACAGCATGATGATACCTTTACGGGGGATGATATTTTTGCTTTTATGGATATTCACTGGTCTTTTCCTTGAAAAAAATGTGCTTTTATTGTAGCAAGTTTGGTTTCGGGTCTTGGTTTTGCGAACTTGAGATTCGTATCCCTTAACTTATTTTGGAGGAGGAAAAATGGAACAATACCGTATAAAGGTTATAAATGCCATAGCTTTTGAGGGGTTGGATCTGTTTGATGAGAGATATCTTGTCCATGGCGGTGAGGGAAATCCTCAGGGGATAGTGGTTCGTTCCAGCAAAATAACTCTTGCTGAGTATCCTGATCTGCTTGCCATAGCGAGGGCAGGGGCAGGGGTAAATAATATTCCGGTGGATGAAGCCACGGAAAAAGGGATATGTGTATTTAATACTCCCGGTGCCAATGCCAATGCTGTGGTTGAGCTGTTTTTTACCATGCTGGGAATATGGCTTCGTAATGTCCATCGTTCTCTGGAATTTTGTCAGGGGTTGACCGGTATGGATGATGCCGCCATGAACGAGACGGTTGAAGCCCGGAAAAAGCAGTTTAAGGGGGGTGAAATGACCGGCAAAACCATGGCGGTTATCGGGCTTGGCAAAATCGGGGTTCAGCTTGCCAATGCCGGCATTCATCACAAAATGAAGGTGATTGGTTATGATCCCTTTCCGGTGTTGAATAATATCCATATGCTTTCTCCACGGGTTGAACTGGCCAGATCAAGACGGGAAGCCCTTGCTGCCACTGATTTTGTTACGGTTCATGTGCCGTTAAATCAGAAAACCACGGGTCTGGTGTCCACTGAATTTATTGAGACCATGAAGCCGGGAGCCCTGCTTTTCAACTATTCCCGCGGGCCGGTGGTTGATGAGGATGCTGTCCTTACCGCTCTGTCTTCCGGTAAGTTGAGCGGACATGTTACAGATTTTCCTTCTTCAAAGATGGTGGGACATGAAAAAATCCTTATCTCTCCTCATCTCGGTGCTTCAACCATGGAATCAGAGGATAAATGTGCAATCATGGCGGTGGGGGAGTTGAAAAATTATCTTGAATATGGGCATGTCAGCCATAGTGTCAACTTTCCCAATGTTGAGAATATCCCTGCGGCCGGGGTCAATTCCCGTATGATTGTTATCAATCATGACCAGCCCGGGATGATTGGCATGTTTACCAATATCCTTGGTAAACATGATATAAATATCGTCAGCCTTATCAACGAGAGTAACGGTAGCATCGGATATAACCTCATTGACTGCGAGTGTCCGGTTCCGGCGGAGGTACAGCGGGAAATAGAGGGGATTGACGGGGTTATCAGAACCAGGGTTATCAGTTTACAATAAATGAAACGGGTTTCAAACAGATGGCGGGCAATTCTTATTCATGCCTGTGGTTTACTGAAGTTTCCCGGTTTTTATAGGTACCAAAGCTGCCGTGATGTACCACTGCAA
>CAZHPX010000052.1:0-7478 GCA_964534785.1 uncultured Desulfobulbaceae bacterium
TCCAAGTGCTGAAAATAAGAATAATCTTTTTTTTCGGTTACCAGCAGAAACACCTCTGTCCGCTGATCGCGAGACATTGGCCCACGCCCTTGGAGCTACGCTATACATGCCGGCCAGCTCACCCGGGATGCTTGACAAGTTGTTCAATTCATCGTTGCCAGACCTTATGTCCGCTGTTATCTGTTTAGAAGATGCGGTCAGTGAACAGGATGTCGCCCAGGCAGAACAGGACTTAATCCACAAGCTGACTCTTGCCCATAGGGATAATAAGAAAGAGGTCACCCTGTTTCCTTTTATTTTTGTCAGGGTGCGTAATCTCGAACAGTTTAAAAGGATTTTAACCGCCCTTGGCTCGTCCCTCACCATTTTGACCGGCTTCGTTTTTCCAAAATTTACAGCAGGTGATGGATGGCGGTATTTTGAGGAATTAAAAAAGATAAATAAATTATTGCCCAAACCTCTTTATGGGATGCCCATATTAGAAGATGTTACTATAATCAGGGCCGAGACAAGAGTTGCCCATCTCTTAAAGATTAAAGATGTTCTGGATGTCTATAAAGACCTGACCCTAAATATCCGAATTGGTGCCACTGACTTATGCGGTCATTATGGAATACGGCGAAGTAGTGAGTTCACTATTTATGATATTGTGATAATCAAGCAATGCATATCCGATATAGTCAATATTTTTAAGCGACCAGGGGCTGATTATGTTATTTCAGGTCCGGTATGGGAGTATTTTTCCCCGGAATTCAGGATATTAAAGCCTCAGCTTAGACAAAGCCCGTTTCAGAAACAGTATGGTGCATCCGGGTTGGAGTTTCGCCAGAAATTAGTCAGCAGCAGTGTGGACAGGCTTATAAAGGAAGTTATGCTGGACAAAGTCAATGGCCTGACAGGTAAAACTATTATCCATCCTGAACATATTGCCCCGGTACAGGCTCTATATGCTGTAACTCATGAGGAATATTCCGATGCTAGAGCTATAATGCACCATGGCGAAGATGGCGGCATTGTCAAAAGCACCTATCAAAACAAAATAAATGAGGTAAAACCTCACGGTCGTTGGGCAAAAAAAATAATGATTATGTCTGAAATATATGGGGTGCTTAAAGAAAACTATGACTATGTCGATATCATCTATGCAAAAAGAAACCTGCAGAATATCAAAAGAGTTACAGATTGCCATCGAAATTAATCATAACCCTTACTCATTGCTGCTTGATAATGTGCTCGCCATGGCAGCCAGGAATAACTCGAAACGAAGCTATCTTTTTGTCAGCAAACTGATTGGTAAACATATCCCGGTAAAACCTCAAATACCGCTAATAACCGGTTCTTTGCTGGCTGCCCATATTGCCGATTACATAGGCTTAACGGTAAAACAAGAACAAGTTGATGATATTGTAGAGGCATTATCAACTGGAAATCCAAACGACTGTTTACCGATATTACGCTTTAAGTCTGTTGATAAAGTTTTGTTTAAAGTTTTGTTTATTGGTTTTGCGGAAACAGCAACCGCCCTTGGCCATGCGGTGTATGCCTGTTTTGCAGAGAATAGCAGTTACTTACATACTACCAGGGAAAAGTTCCCGTCGGGGGACGACACCATTTATTTCACCGAGGACCACTGCCACGCACCAGCACAAAAATGTATAGTCCTTGAGCCTTCACTGTTTAAAGATAAAGACTACATTATCTTGATTGATGATGAAATCACCACCGGCAATTTCGGTTTGAATACGATCAGAGCAATTCAAAAAAAATTTCCTCAAAATCGATATGTTATCGTAGCTATACTCGACTGGCGTTCCACCGCGTCTAAGCAAAAATACAAGGTGGCGGCAGAAGAGTTAAACATAAAAATAGATGTAATCTCTTTGTTGTCCGGCAGTTTTACGATATCTGATACCGCTTTACATAATCAACCCCCTCCCGAAAATAACAATCACCCTCAGCAGGCAAAATCATCTCCACCGGCAGAACTTCCACCGGTTAAGATGATCCATGCCCCCTTGGGAGATGAGATTAAACACCCTGATGGTACCAACTTACCATATCTTCGCCATACCGGGCGTTTTGGTGTTAATGGCGATGACTCAAATTCCCTGGAAATATTAATTAAAGAGCTGGGCGAAAAACTTCGCGTGACCCGAAGAGGCGAAAAAACCTTATGCCTGGGGACTGGGGAGTTCATGTATATTCCTTTTTGTATTGCCTGCCATATGGGCGAGGGGGTTGTTGTCCAGTCAACCACGAGAAGTCCGGTTTATCCAAATCAATGGCCTGAATATGCTATAAAAGATGCAATTGAATTTTACGACCCGTCTATGGAGGAGACAGCAAACTTTGTTTATAATATAAAGTCTGGTGGTTATGATGAGGTGTATATCTTTTGGGAGAGATATACATCACCTGAGCAGGTACTGCCATTGGTAAAAGGGTTAAACAGCTTTGGAATTGTAAATATAACTTTTGTTTCACATACACGGTAACAACGAAATATAAAAAAGGATTGTTACGCCATGTCCACAGTCAAAAGACAAATCTCACCAAACAATGACATCTGTAGTCTGCCAGTGATTCCAGAACCTGTCAAAATGGGTAGCTATGCTGAAGATGATGTTGTTTTCCTTCTGAAAAATCTTGGTGACTCGCTTAGGGAACAGGGTAATCTTGAGCGGGAAAAAGCAATGCAGAGTGGTCGTCATTACTCTGAAATGCTGCCTGTCGAGTATCATCCCACCAGCGAATATGTTGACCTTTTTTATAAATCCCTCACCATTAGTTCCCGTCGTATCGCCCTTGCCACCGGTATTGTCTCGCAGCAAATTATACGCTTGCGGGGGAAGAAAATAGTCCTGGTTTCTCTTGCCAGGGCAGGTACCCCGATTGGAATATTGATTAAACGATACATTCAACATTTTCATGGCGAGAAAGTCCCCCATTACAGCATTTCCATTATTCGTGACCGTGGCTTAGATGAAAATGCTATCGCCTACATACTGCAAAGACATCCGGACTGTTCCTTGCAGTTCATTGACGGTTGGACGGGGAAAGGCACTATAACCAAAGAACTGATCACTTCCCTGGAAAAATTTGCCAAAAAATACGCTATACGACTTGACCAGTCCATGGCTGTATTGGCTGACCCCGGCTACAGTGCCAATATTTTTGGTACCAGAGATGATTTCTTAATCCCCAGTGCCTGCCTGAACTCAACTGTCTGTGGTCTCGTCTCCCGTACCGTTTATCGCCAAGACCTAACCGATACATTAGACTTTCATGGAGCCAAATACTATCCTGAATTAGCAGATAAAGATCTCTCATATACATTTATAGACCATGTTACAGATTGTTTTGATGATGTTAACCAGGATATAAAAAGGATAATCACTGACAACCGGGAGACTGGTATCGATTCAACCCCTTCCTGGTGCGGTTTGCAGGAAGTACTGGCCATTAAAAGTAAATTCGATATTGAACATATTAACTTCATCAAACCAGGGGTTGGAGAAACCACCCGCGTATTATTGAGGCGTGTGCCGTGGAAGGTACTGATTAAAAATCGAGGTAACCCGGGCTTGAAACATATCTTATTGCTTGCCAGAGAGCGAGGGGTACCGGTGGAAGAGTATCCGGATATGACTTATTCCTGTGTTGGACTTATTAAATCAATTAAAACTTAAAAAAAAATGGGAAATGGAAAAAATATGCTTTTTGCCAGTGACCTTGATCGTACTCTAATTTACTCGGAACAATTTGTGGAAAAAGATCAGGTGGCAGTAAAGGCGGTTGAGCATGGTTCATATACTTCATATATGACAATTAGAGCAATCCAAATGGTGCAACAGGTTGCCAGGCAGATATTGTTTGTACCATGCACCACGAGGACAGTTGCTCAGTACCAACGCATCCAGTTCTTCCAGAATGAAGTAACGTTTAAGTATGCTGTAGTCTCTAATGGCGGAAATTTATTAGTTGACGGGGAAATAGACCACGGGTATCGGCAAAACCTAGTCAAGGAAGTACAGCAAAACTGCCTGTCTGCTGATGATCTGATTAATGAATTTAAAAAAATAACTGACAATAGCTGGCTTAAACAGATAAAAAAGGCAGATAATTTATTTTTCTATTCCATAATAGAGCGAAAGAATATCCCTTTTGACGAATTACAATATTTCAAAAACTGGGCAACAGAGCAGAATTGGAAGGTTTCGGTGCAGGGTAGAAAACTCTATCTTGTCCCCAGAGTAGTGAATAAGTGGGCAGCAATTAAAGAGGTATTAAACAGGGTCGGTGAGAGAGCGGTTTTTGCCGCCGGAGATTCCGTCCTGGATTTACCGATGTTAGATGGTGCAAGCCACGCTCTCTGTCCCCAGCATGGCGAATTATATGACCATTACAGACAAACTGGACATAATACCCTTCGGGCAGATAGTTCCCGCACTAATGAGAACTATTATCACGGAAACCTTAATTTTCCGATACAACAAGATAAGACGAAGATGACTCTCTGTTTTACCAAGACACCCGGAATAACAGCAGCAGAAGAAATCTTAGCGGCTGTTATAACATGGATAGACTTGGGTACGGCACAACCACGGGGCAGATAATCCTGCCCGAGACCAGGAATTCTTTCTCAACTCAAGACAATTTGGACATAATGGGCTACGGCAGTAGCGGGCGGAAATATTCCGCCCCTACCTTGCCCGCAGCCAGATAAATTAAATAATCTCCACTCCCGCTACCATTCCGATAAAGGTAGCATACCCGACTAACAGTAAAACACCCTGCCACCTGACAACATCTTTGTGTCGAACCAAGAATAAGAAAAAAATGAGTGTTGACAACATCATCATCGGTACAAAGAAAGTGCTTATAGACGATGGCACAGCAATGTTCGTAATTAGAGCTGGGACACCCATTACAGCCAGGGCATTAAAAATGTTTGAACCAAGGATGTTGCCGGCAACCATGGCTGGCATACCTTTCTTGATTGCGACCACAGCAACTACCAGCTCCGGCAATGAAGTACCCAAGGCTACGGCACTAAGAGCAATTATCTCTTTCCCTATATTAAGTGTCTCAGCTAATTCCACGAGTGCCACAACCACGTATTTAGCACCGAGATAAACAAATACAGCACTGACAACAAGTATACCGAGACTTTTCCAGTTAAACTTTTCAGGCTCAACCTTGTATGATTCGGGCTTGGTTTTCTTTACCTGAAAAACGATAATTATTAAATAAACAGATATAGATAATAGAAACAGAATTCCTTCTGCAAAGGTAAAAACACCATCCCATGTAGTTGCTGCCAGGAGAAGAGCAGAGCCTACAAAAAAAAACAAATCAACCTTAAAGACTTTATAGTCGAAGCTCATTTTCCCGCTAATGACAATTGCTACACCAATTACAAGCAGGACATTGGTTATATTTGAACCTACAGCATTACCCACTACAACTTCAGGAACTCCCTCAAAGGCCGCAATCATACCTGCTGCAAGTTCAGGTAAAGATGTCCCTATAGCCACGATTGTAACACCAACTATAAAAACTGGCATACCAAGGGATAAGCCTACCTGTTCAGCAGCATCTGTAAAATAATCGGCAGCCTTGATTAGAACAAAAAGGCTTACTACAAAAACAGACCCCCAAATTAAAATTGACAGCATGATTTTTCTATGACTCCAGTAATGGTATAATGAAATGCGTTATAACGACATGTAGCAACATCAACCGATAACCACGCAAGGTATAAAAACAAAAAGAGAACGAATCCGTTCTCTTTTTGTTTTTATGTATATACTGAAACAGCCTGTATTAACAATGTAAGTTCAACATGTTTTCTGGTGTTCACACATCAAATTAGTCTATCTGCAAACCATAATTAGTTGCCAGTGCTGCCAGGCCGCCGCTAAAACCGCTTCCCACCGCATTGAATTTCCACTCGCCGCCATGCCGGTAAAGCTCACCACAAACCACGGCCGTTTCAATGGAAAAATCTTCTCCCAGGTCATACCTGATTAACTCACTGCCGCCTGCCTCATTAACTATACGCACAAAGGCATTGGACACCTGGCCAAAATTCTGCTGTCTTTCCTCTCCTTCATGAATAGTAACAGTAAAGGCAATTTTATCAACAGTCGCAGGTATGGCACTTAAATCGACCATGATTTGCTCGTCGTCTCCTTCACCTTCGCCGGTCAGATTGTCTCCGAGATGTACAACAGAATCATTTCCGCCTTTTAAGTTGTTAAAGAAGACGAAATCCTGATCGGAACCTACCTTTCCTTCAGCAGTTAACAAGAATGCAGCCGCATCCAAATCAAAATCCTGGCCGCCGGAGTACTTATTGGTATCCCAGCCCAATCCAATTAATATCTTGGTTAAACCCGGAGTTGATTTGGTTAGATCAACTTTTTGACCTTTTGATAAACTAATTCCCATCTTACCTTACCTCCAGTTGTTTTTTAGTATTTTTAGATCCTTAATAAAAATTCGGGTTACTGATAGTTCTGTACTGTAACCCATAGCCTGTAAATAAATAAATATTTACATAAATAACATCCACTATCTATACTTTTGGGCAACTTCGCTCAAAGATATATCAGTAGTTGCCTCACCAACAGCTTGAAACTTCCATTCATTGTTATGACGGTAAAGATCTCCGACAATTAACGATGTCTTGCCCGCATAATTTTCCGACAGGTTAAATTTCAGTAACTCCTGGTTGCTACCCTGATCAACCACGCGGATAAAAGCATTCTGGATCAAACCGAAATCCTGCTTTCGGCGTTGACAATCATAAATATTAACTACAAAAACCAATCGATGAATCTCACTTGCAAGAGTGTTAAGATCAACAATAACCTGTTCATCATCACCCTCGCCTTCACCGGTAAGATTATCACCAGTATGCAGGACACCGCCACAGACACTCTTCAGGTTGCCAAAGTAAATTAAATCCTCCTTTTTAGTCATTTTACCACTGTTATTAAGCATCAACACAGAGGCATCACAGTCAATATCGGCAGATGCACCTCCCCCTCCTCCTCCCATCAAGCGACCAAGTAAACCGCCACCATCGCCGCCGGGGGCGGGGCTGCCAGCGGCATCCCACCCAAGTCCTATCAAAACGCTGGACAGACCAGCTCTACCCTTGGTCAAGTCAATCCTCTGACCTTTTTGTAAATTAATTGACATAAAAATATCCACCCAATTTGTTTTTGTTAAGATAATTCTTAAAACATCCGCCCAACAACTACTTTGGAACTGTTGTTCACTTCGTTATTTCACCGGTTGTCTGCCAAAGAAACATAAGGTTGGCTGCGGGCAGACAGCCCCACACTGACAGGAATTATTACCACAAAAATATGCCGCGAAAAATTTCTTAAATCCCATAGATAAAAAAACAGGTTAGAGTCTGATGAAAGTATTGAAGTGTTGGATAAGCAATAAGGATACATATAGTT
>CAZHPX010000053.1:0-7383 GCA_964534785.1 uncultured Desulfobulbaceae bacterium
AATACCAACCCTGAAACCATCAGGAGTTACAGAACTTTTAACCATTTTTTGTTTTTTGTTTTTTTGATTTATTTAAAAAGGGCAACAGGCAAGGGCAGCTCCTATCCACTTCCCGCTATCATTGCCATTAATTTTTCAATATCAATCTCATTAAACCTGTGCAGACCCGCCTCGCGGGCAGCTCTCACTACCTGCTCATATTCACCAGCTTGCAAAGTTCTGTTAAGCTCCGGGAACTCCACGGCCCGGTAACAGGGATGATACTGATCCATGATATTAACAAAAGTATCTGTTGATATCTCTTCACCAAGAAACCGCATGATCGCCCTGCTCTCCCCGAAGAAACCGGGCATAACCAGGTGTCGTACCAGTAACCCGCGTCTGGCAAGACCTTTTTTACCAATAACAAGGTCACCAACCTGGCGGTGCATTTCTGCCACAGCCCTGCACATAACCTCAGGGTAGTCGGCGGCATTCAGATATCGTTTGGCATAATCAGTGGAGATAAATTTACAATCGGGCATGTAGATATCGACAATACCATCAAGAAGACGCAAAGAGTCCACACTGTCATACCCACCGCTGTTATAGACGATTGGGATGTCCAACCCCTGCTCAGCCGCAACCTGCAGGCCGGAAATAATCTGCGGAATCAGATGGGACGGGGTGACGAGATTAATATTTGCACATCCTTTTGCCTGCAGATCAAGCATGATAGCGGCCAGCCCGTCTGCATCCACGGCTTCCGTCCCTGCTCCCCGGCGGATATCAATCCGGCTTATTTCATGGTTCTGGCTAAAGACACAACCAAGATTACAGCCGCAGAAAAAAATTGCCCCGGAACCATTTCTGCCAACAAGTGGAGATTCTTCCCCGAAATGAGGTCCATGGGAATAAACCAGTGCCTCTTTGCCAACCCCGCAAAACCCGACCTCACCCGCAATCCTGTTTACCCCGCATTTACGGGGACAAAGGCAGCAATATTCAAGAAGTTTCCAGGTATCAACACTCCTTATTGCCAACTGTTTCCGGGTCAACTTCATGCCTGTTGTTTCCAATACCTGCCCATATTTTTCCCGTATAATAGCGGTTAGGTGCAGTGCCTTGTGAGCAGTTACTAAAAATCTAAGAGCATTGCTCCATGTATAACTCTTAATATGTATACAGAATTATTATCTACTTTGTAAATTACGCGATATTTTTTGTGAACAATATGCCTGTAACCGGTTCCGAAAAAATTGTTTTCCGGGATATATGCAAAACGTTCTGGAAATGTGTTAAGGCTGTATATTTTCTCCTCCAGCTCTCTGACAAACTTCCTGGCATTATTTATGTTGTCGGCGGCAATGTAAAAGAAGATATGTTCAAGATCATCCTGGCCATTTTTAGTGATATTGACCCTATATTTCTTTGCCACACTTAAACTCCTCGAAAAAATCTTTCGCTTCGGTATATCGACCTTCTTTTATATCTTCTTCTGCCGGTGCAAGAAGCTTAAGCAAATTAAATGCATTTGTGATTTTCTCGTACTCTTTTGCGTCAACAAGCACAGCTTCGGCTTTGCCATTGACTGTAAGGACAACAGGGCGTTTGGTTTTGTGGATTTGATCAAGAACAGAATTTATGTTGCACTTCAGGTCCGTGATAGATCTGATATCTTCAGTTATGCTAATTGGCATCTTTTTACCTCATACATTTTGAGTGAATTTTATTTGATGTCATATTATATATGTATTTACTGCGACAAACGAGTGTTTTTCAGGCATTAACAAAGACATTACAAAGAAAAGAGATAACCAGTTGACCATCAACCGGCCAAAGCACGGTCATAAAGCTTACCGACCCCATACTCTTTCCGCCGTTGAAACTTCTCCCAGGAAGGTCCGATAAGCTGCATTTCGGGAAATTTTTTCTGAATATCCACGGCGATTTCCATTTCCTTGGTGCAGCCGGTCGAGTAAGTGGCATCCTTACCCGTCCATTCCGGCGGTACCTTTTCCCCCATAAGCTGAAAAGATTTTTCAATATCATCCACATTTTGAAAACGCCAGATATCAATTACTCCGGACCGCTGAAAAATTTCCCACATATACATGATATCATCCGCATCCATCCCCTCTTCAAAATGCTCACCGGGATTTATAATAATCACATCGTGCATGGTTTCACGAAGATGGCTGACAAAAACATCAAGGATTTTTTTTGCCATTTCCAGTTGCCCGGGAATGGAACCGACAATAGCCGAGTAAAACATGCAGGTTTCGCCCTTTTCTTTCTCCCGGCGTACCTTTTCGATAAGCTGTTCAGCCTTTTTTCGCAGGCTTGACTCGGAAAAACGGATGGCACCTGGATGACGGGGTTTATGAAGAATATTAAGTTCACCTGTCCCGTTATCAATTATAGAGAGCAGGTCACGGGTAAACT
Source organism: uncultured Desulfobulbaceae bacterium (assembly GCA_964534785.1). GTDB lineage: Bacteria > Desulfobacterota > Desulfobulbia > Desulfobulbales > Desulfobulbaceae > DRLX01. The sequence continues at coordinate 2,425 of CAZHPX010000053.1, forward strand.
GAAAATGATTGGTAATACATTCACGACTGTTCCGGCACCGGCAGATAATCATGTTAACCTCTTTAAAGGCCCGGGCAAATGTTATCGAAAAAAGAAGCGGGTTGAAGGGTTCCCGGGTGCCATCCGAAATAACCAGTAATTTATTGGCAGCGGCAAGTTTTTGCAGCAATTCTTTTTTTGAGATTTTCTGTTCGGTAATAAAATCAGCACCTTTCAACAGGGATTCCAGAACCGGATCTTCAAGAAGATCAAGATAGAAAATACTGTGAAAGAAAAAACCCTGCTTTACTGCCAAAATCACCTTGATTCCCATCCTCATCAACTGACGGATAATGAGCAGGTCACAGATAATCTGACCGCTGACAGTACCGGTCCAGAGGATATATGGATGCCGTTTTCCGGAAGAAATATCTTTGAGCCTCTCACAAAACCATTGCCATTCCTCACAATCAACGGTCCTGCTCATCAGATTATCTAAAACTTCCGTTGTCGGCACCTCTCCCCTTTCCCAGAGCGACCGGAGAGTTGAGATAAGAAACAGGCGGCGAAGGCGGACAATATCCAACTGAAAATCAAGTGTATCAAGGGTGATGCTTTGTTCCAGATCAACACCGGACAGGGAATTAAATCGTTCTTTGAACATGTCACTGGCGAAAAAATCAAGTGCCCGCCGGTTGTGCAGTTCCTTTTCCCTGTCAAGGGGCCTTGATATCTCACTGATGGTGGTAAAGACCGAAAGCATTCTCTTCGTCATTCTGAAAGGGAGAAGAACCTTGGAAGAACTTTCATGCTGAAATTTAATGGACAACAGAGAAAGCAGGTACTGTTGCTTAAACGGGTCTTCAACCAGTTTCAGAACAAGCTCTTCCACCATCCCCCATACCCGCATGTAGCCGGTGGTGAGGAGATTATCGGCCTTCTTTTTAATAATGGCATCAAACAGCTTGTCCGGACATGGATAATAAAATGGTTCACCATTCATATGGACAATAAAATTCAACTGTTCCGGCGAGGCAACAATATCGGGAAAAGGTTCGTAGGCAAGATGATTCTCCGTAAAAAAATTTGTCAGCCAGGCATCCGTATCCGGATCTTCACCGTAAGAGTAACGGGTAACCGACTTTCCCGCAGTCATGACACATCGTGGAGCAGTCAGGCTTTTCGTCATTTTATCAGCTCCAGCAGTTCTTCAGCTATATCGCCTGGTTCCCGTCCTTCCACTAAAATTTCCACATCGGCTGCCATACGATAGAGAGGCAGACGCTGATTAAACAGTTTCCGGGCCTTATCAAGGTCTTGAAGCAGCGGTCGTTTTTTTATTTTTCTGTTTACATTGGGATGATTGAGGATGGATTCAATTATACCATCTACACTGGAGTGCAAATAGACCACCGTGCCAAGTTTTGCGATACCTTTTACCTGAAAAAATCCACCCCCGGTGGAGACTATGGTTTTTTCGACATTTCTTCTCAGCCAGTCGGCTGTTGTCTGTTCCAGACTCCGAAAATACGCTTCTCCATGTTCTGCAAATATCTTGCGGATTTTCATTTTCACCATGGTTTCAATCAGGTCATCCGTGTCCACAGTGAACCAGCCGCTCTTGTCAGCCAGAATCCTGGCGGTCTGCCCTTTGCCCACCCCCATAAAACCGGTCAGAATTATATTTTTACTCATTATTATTTTCCATCTTAATTGGGTTACGGTTAAAACCGCTCGGCCCAAGCATCCTTTTAAACGGTATTAAAACCATAAAGTGAAAATTATTCCGCCTGTAAATATGTATATCATATCTGCGTACCTTTTGTAAATGCTCGATAATCATTCAATTTACAGGTTATGGATTATCACCCGGACTTCCTGTATAGCCCAAGTATTGACGATTTTTTTATAAGAGTGACAACATGAGGTTAACAGAAAGAATACGCTTTTTTGTTGCTCCACATCGATTTTTATTTTGGCAGAACATAAAATGATGTTATTCTGTTGTATCAGAAAATTAAAATTCTATATTTTTCCCTGCCTGAAAGATATCAGGTTTTAATTTAAATCCACAACAAGAGAGGTGTCAAATGCATAACTGGTATGTCGCCGTTGATGGCAATTCAATCGGCCCTCTATCAAGCGAAGGGCTTGCCGCAAGGCTTGCCTCCGGTCAATATCCGGCAACTGCTCCAGTGTGGAGAGAAGGATTTGCCGACTGGCAACCGGCCTCAGAAGTGGCGGAGTTGCAGCAAACCGGGTATAGTGCTGCTCTACCTCCGGTATCCGGCCAGCAGGCTCATGAAATTGATTACGAAATTTTCGGCCATGAGATGCAGTTTGTAGAGATTGAACTTGATCCCGGTGAAAGCGTCATCTCCGAGGCAGGTTCCATGATGTATATGTCTGACAACATGGTCATGGAAACTATTTTTGGCGATGGTTCGCAGAGTTCCCAGGGGGGAGGTTTTCTTGACAAGATGCTTGGTGCCGGTAAACGGTTGATAACCGGAGAAGGATTATTTGTTACCATGTTCTCGTTTACGGGCCAGGGCAAAGGCAGGGTTGCCTTTGCTTCACCATATCCGGGCAAAATAATTTCTCTTGATCTTAAAAAATATCAGGGAAGAATCATTTGCCAGAAAGATGCTTTCCTCTGTGCTGCCAAAGGTGTTTCCATGGACATAGCCTTTCAGAAAAAAATAGGTACCGCCCTGTTTGGCGGCGAAGGATTTATCATGCAGAAACTTGATGGTGACGGCTGGTGCTTTGTTCATGCCGGCGGCACCATTATTGAAAAAGAACTGTCCGCCGGGGAAACCATGAGGGTGGATACCGGCTGCCTTGTTGCCCTGACCCAAACTGTTAACTATGATATTGAGTTTGTCGGTAATGTCAAATCTGCCCTGTTTGGTGGTGAAGGTTTCTTTTTTGCTACCTTGCAGGGTCCCGGCCATGTCTGGCTGCAATCCCTGCCCTTCTCCCGTCTCGCCGGTCGGATATATCAGGCCGCCCCTCAGACCGGAGACAAGACAATCGGTGAAGGTTCTGTTCTGGGCGGTATTGCCACCATGTTTAAGAGGTAAATTCTCCCTGATCCATTGTGGTTATGGGGCAAAAAACAAATCTTTGCCAGTCTGAATTCCACGCTTTGTCGATTTTATATAATGACAAAAGACAGAATCTATGATAGCAAAGATTTCTTCCGGATATACGGCATTCACCTGTCATTGACAGATTAATATCAATAAACCGGTGGGTGCCGGATACCTGTAAACAAGAATTACTCTTATCAAATTTAACCATTGGAAGCTGAAAAGTTTTATGGTAATGGTTACTATTTGCAATCTTTTATACTCGCAGAGCATCTTGTTGTAAGTTTAAATTTGCATTTTTTACTGTCAAACAAATAGAATATGTATAAATTTAATTATTAAAAAATTCATGACTTCAAAGCAAAAAAATCCTGTATGGGCATTCTTCGCCTCTGTCAAGCTGGCCCTTGTCCTTATTTTCTGTATTTCCGTTACTTCTATTATCGGCACAGTTATCCAGCAAAACAGGACACATGACCAATATATACAGGACTATGGTGAAACCCTGGCCAATGTTTTCATGGTTCTTGATTTCACCGACATGTACAGCTCCTGGTGGTTCCTGACCTTGTTAGCTTTGTTTACCATGAACCTTATCGCCTGTTCTCTGGAACGGATTCCCAGGGTTTTTCGTATTCTCAAAAAAGATAATCTGGCAACCTCCAGGCAAAGAATTGAGAAGATGAAAACCAGGGGAACTGTTCAACTTGACCAGCCAATGCCCGATGTTACCGGAATAACCAAAACTTTTTTGGCGAAAAAAGGATGGAAAAGCAAGCAGATACAAAAAGAAGACGGGATACTGCTCTTTGCGGAAAAAGGAGGATGGAGCAGATTTGGTGTTTACATTGTCCATCTCTCCATATTAATGATTTTATTTGGTGCCATAATCGGTTCACATGCCTTTGCCCGCGTTGTCTTGAACGATCCCCACTTCGCCTTCAAGGGTTCCATAATGATTCCGGCAACAAGAGAGACAGATTTTATTTTTTCATTCCACAACAACGAAAGAATCGATCTTGGCTTCACGGTGAGGTGTAATTCTTTCTCCATTGAGTATTGGCCAAACGGAATGGTAAGAACATACCTGTCCAGAATTACAATTCTTGAGGATGGCGAACCCGTTGATCTCGGTGATGGAAAAACCGTCCACTATCTCAAGGTAAACACCCCGCTGACCTACAGAGGAATAACTTTCTACCAGTCATCATATAGAGCATTTTCAGATTTTGTAGTTATTCTTACCAATATGACCAATAACTCCACCATGACAGAATTTATTCCACCAGCTCAGAAGTATACCTGGGAGGAAGGCAATGCTTCCATTGGGATTATCAATGCCAAGTCGCTTGGTGAAGCGGTGAAAGAGGTCAAGGTGTGGTTTTCCGACAGCAAGGGTGAAACCTCTACTTTCTGGTTAGATACAGGTAAAGAAACCATCATAAAAGGCTCAGCCGGAGACTTCAAGCTACAGGTTAAACAGCTCCACTCAACTGGTCTGCAGGTGGCAAAAGACCCCGGAGTATGGATAGTATATGTCGGTTTTGGGTTTATGATGTTCGGACTTTGTATCGCTTTTTTCATGTCGCATCGCAAGCTGTTTGTCTATATCCGCGAAGAGGATAATCAGACACGGACGGTATGGGGTGGAACCGCCCATAAAAATAAAGCCGGTTTTGATAAAACTTTTTCTGAAATAGTTGAAGATTTCAAAAAAACAACCACATAGGGAATGTCCAGATTTTTTTATTCTCATAATCAACCGATATTAAACAAAAAAACAACATCTTACTACGAGTAAATATTCGGCAGCACTCTTTCTTAAAGGCAATCAGGCCGCCCAGCATACCTGTCGTCTAACTGATCGGCTTGGCTTACCTCCATA
>CAZHPX010000054.1:0-7372 GCA_964534785.1 uncultured Desulfobulbaceae bacterium
TAACGATACACCTCACCTCAACACACACCACACACTTACGTAACCTACCTCAACAGAACACACCATGCACCCCGTAACGATACACCTCACCTCAACACACACACACCACACACTTACGTAACACACCAGTCGTTGAGATGAGCCAATGCACACCTATATATGTATGACACGAGCGACTGTATCAATGAATACCTCGCGCTGTTGCAGATTTGATTTGTACGTTAATTTGACAGGATGATTGCCCCCTCGTGTTCGTATATCTCGCACACATTTCAATGTTATTCGCCTTATCACAATATGATTGTTTAGTGCGTGCATATATTAGTGTCTAGTAATAATCCTATGAGCTGTAACGATAATAATGCTATTTGACACGGAAACTAATAAAAGGAATATGTAGTATTTTCATTTCACTCATGTATTTTAAGGTTATAAATCTATCCGATTGAGTGGTGACCTAACACTCGGTTAACGTGTTAAACATTTTGCAACACTTTGGTGATGCATACACGATTGATATTGAAATGTAATAGTAGTAAACTGTGCAACCATATATACGACTGTGCACGAACATTGTGATAAAGTATGAATATTGGTTTGTGAAATGTGACTTAAAGGTCTCTTTCGACATGGAATTGTGAATTTGTTTGAGACGTATTTGAAAAAAGTTTATTCACTACGTATAGGGAACTGTTTTATAATTATTAAGTGATAAATAATTTGTTAGTCGTTTGTAAATCAGCTGCATTGTGTCTGCATTTTGAAATAAGAAATATATTATATTATACAGTATATGGAAAAAAAACATTGCCGCACTCGTGTATTTGATATTAGGACAGTAAAACATCTTTAATGTATATGTGTATGTACGTTCACATTGCATTCCCTTCCATTGATCTAAATGTAGCTTTGCTTTTACAATGTTAAAGAACCTATACATGTATATGCATGTATCTGGGGATTACAAACCAACCGTACTCATTAAGTTCTTCCATATTAGTCGGCCGTCAGTGTAATTTGCCATAGCCTTGCATGTGCGCAAGTTCAATGATATTGCAACAGTTCTACAGTCTCGCAGAGGGATATCTGCGCTGTAAGAGCTGCAATGAACCGTTTGTTCCGTCCCATTTGAGAAGTGATATGCATCACTTGGTATAATAGTTCGCTACCAGTTTAATTCTCAAGGTTAAAACAAATTACTGAATAAATTCGCTAGAAAGCGGCAAATGAATGACTCCGGAATGAAATGGAGGAAACGTCCGAATCAGCTGGAAAGATTTATGCCTTGGGTGTGTCTTAACATCGTAATTTCATCTCTCTTCCATCTGGGTTAACTCTTATGCATAGTATTTGTTATCTGTGCGATACTATGGTGCGAAATTAATGAAGTCAATGGTTAATCACTAATCTTATCTTAAGAATTACAAATGAGCAGCATTCTCGTGTCATATAATTTGGATTATTGTTTTTCTATATGTATAGTGTTGTTTCAAACAGTTTTTCAATTCAACAATAATGTGTGCTATTTAACCGTACGAATTTGCTTAGTAATTACTTTATCATTTAATTTTAATATTATAGCATTATAGTATTGCTAAATTTAATTGTGTTTATGTTTTTATAAATTATGTTTACTTCGTTGATATCTCTTTTTGTGCAATATAATAATATATAATGTGGCTGACAATTTATGAGAATATTATAATTTTGTGAATAAAGTTCATTATTAACAAATATAATGAAAAAAATGAACTAAACGTGTTACAGATGGATGATGCAATATAATATATCTTGAGGTTGAATTCTGCCGATATTTTTTAGGGAAAAGTAACACCCTTTAAATGGGCGAGGGGCGGTCGTGCCCTTCGTCCCCCTACCTCTCATTCATCTCCCTCAAATGCAGTGTTATAGACACGATAGCCTCAGGGGCTTGTCGAAGGTGTTTTGTATACTTCTACAAAGACACCAAAGTCAAGGTTATTTTTCTTTATTCGTCAGATTATTAATGATGACCTGGCCGGCAACAAACATAACAGAATTGTCACCCGTTTCCCGCCGGAACCAAACGGTTTCCTTCATATCGGTCATGCCAAATCAATCTGCCTTAATTTTGGTATCGCCAGGGAATATGAAGGTGCCTGTCATCTCCGTTTTGATGACACCAATCCGGACAAAGAGTCAACGGTTTATGTTGAAGCCATCAAGGAAGATGTACGCTGGCTCGGTTACGACTGGCAGGGAAAACTATATTACTCTTCTGATTATTTTGATAAGCTCTACGAGTTTGCCCTTGAACTGATCAAAAAGAAAAAAGCCTATGTCTGCCATCTTTCCAGTGAAAAAATGCGGGAATATCGCGGCACCCTGACCGAACCCGGCAAAGAAAGCCCTTACCGCAACCGGAGTGTTTCTGAAAATCTGGACTTGTTTGAAAAAATGAGATCCGGAGATTTTGACGAAGGCACATGTACCCTGCGGGCAAAAATAGACATGGTTTCAGCCAACATCATGATGCGTGATCCGGCAATCTACCGGATAATGAATACTTCCCACCATCGTACCGGCGACAAGTGGTGCATCTATCCCATGTATGACTTCACCCACTGTCTTTCCGACATGCTGGAAGGGATAACCCATTCCCTCTGTACCCTTGAGTTTGAAAATAACCGGCCCCTCTATGAGTGGTTTCTTGAAACCCTTGAAACTCCATGTCGTCCCCGCCAGATTGAATTTGCCCGGCTCAATATCAACTATACGGTGATGAGCAAACGCAGACTTCTTCAATTAGTGGAAGAAAAGTTCGTCAATGGCTGGGACGATCCCCGGATGCTGACAATCTCCGGGCTGAGACGCAGAGGATACACCCCGCTGTCCATTCGCAATTTCTGTGCCGAAATCGGCATGGGTAAAAGAGAGTCATGGATTGACATGGGAGTCTTAGAGAACAATATCAGAGGTGACCTTAATACTAAAGCACCCCGGGTGCTCGGAGTACTCCGGCCCCTCAAGCTGATCATAACCAATTACCCCGAAGATAAAGAAGAAGAACTGGAGGCCATTAATCATCCTCAAAATCCGGACATGGGGACAAGAAAAATACCATTTTGCCGGGAGCTGTATGTGGAAGAAAACGATTTTATGGAAGATGCCCCGAAAAAATTTTTCCGGCTCAGCATCGGCAGAGAAGTAAGGCTTCGCTATGGCTACCTGGTTACCTGTCAGAAAGCAATAAAGGATGAGTCCGGCAAAGTGATGGAACTGCACTGTACCTATGACCCGGAAACAAGAGGCGGCAATGCCCCTGACGGCCGTAAGGTTAAAGGCACCATCCACTGGGTATCTGCCCGGCATGCTGTCACCGCTGAGACAAGGCTTTATGACCGGCTGTTTTCCGTTGCCCACCCTGACCGGGATAATAAAAACAAAAAAAACTTCAAGGAGTTTATCAACCCTGATTCCCTGGAAATTCTGACAAACTCCAAAGTTGAACCATCCCTTGCCCAGGCCGGACTAAATGACCGTTTTCAATTTGAAAGGCTGGGATATTTCTGTATGGACAACAAGGATGGAAAACCGGGCAAACCTGTATTCAACCGGATTGTTACCCTTCGGGATTCCTGGGCAAAAATAATGTCAGGCCGCAGGTAGCAGGGAATACCTGTCAATCGCCTCCCGACTTACCCGGCCAAAGATACAAAAATAAAAAAGCCCGGCATCCTTTAAGGATACCGGGCTTTTTTTATTTCTTTTGTCTTTTTCCACAAATCAGGCAAAAGCCTTGTCCATGGTTTTACTCATTTTGCTATAGATCACATCATCAATATGCTCTATCGTCCAGATCGCATCTTTTCGTACCGCCCTGGATGCATTACCCAGACTGATTCTGGTTTTTTGATTTGAAACAAAATCCAGTGCTTTTTCAAGCCGTTCCTGCAACTCTTCCCTGCTTAAACCCTCTGCTTCGCCAATGGGGCCGAGCTCTTTCATCCTCTCTGTAAAACCGGCTATCAGTTTGACAAAAAGAGGTGCTTCTGTGGCTGAGGCCCACTCAAGATCGTACCTCTCCTTTCTTATACCAACTTCTTCCAGAACCTTACGGATAAGGCTGTCTATACCCATTGCATCGTAATTACCAACCTGGTAATGGCATTCACCGTGTTGTCAGCCGCCGGTGAATATACCGTCTGCTCCTTCAATGAAGCCACGGATGATAAAGGCAGGGTCAACCCGGCCTGTACACATTACCCTGATGGTACGCAGGTTTGGTGGATACTGAAATCGGGAGACTCCGGCTGCGTCAGCGGCTGCATAACAGCACCAGTTACAGAGGAAACCAAGAATTTTCGGGTTATAATCTTCACTCATTTTTTTCCTTTTACACCTCAATGAAAACCTTCTGATTTACATGAAACTGACAATCAACTTCATATCCATAAATGTTTGAGTAGTGCCTCTGCTTTGCTCAGTCCGCCCTGTTCACTATATTTAAGTGATATGTGAACAAGGTGAATCGGACGAAGACGAGGTGCTGATCGAACATTTATACTTCAACGGTTTCTTTTTCAGTAATGCTGTCAAAAGCCTCTATCTGGGCGATAATCTGCTCATTGGTGAATCCGCCCATGGTTATGGCAAAGGTCGGGCAATGACTGGCACAGATACCACAGGCCTTGCATGATGCTGATATGGTTCTTGCCTTTCGTTTCTTGCCCACTTTAATCATTTCGATGGAGGCAAAAGGACAGAGACTTACGCAGATACCACAGCCGATACACTCATCTTCCTTAACAGAAGAAACAATCGGAGCAACGGAAACCTCACCCTTGGCAAGGGGAATCGCAGCCTTGGTTGCCGCAGCCTGGGCCTGGGCAATGGTCTCATCAAGCGGTTTGGGACCATGGGCGAGACCGCAGACAAAGACTCCGTCCACCGCCATCTCAACCGGCCGTAGTTTGACATGGGCTTCAAGAAAAAACTTGTCACTTGTGAGCGGAGTTTTAAGCAGTTTGCTTAAATCCCTGGTACCGTCCGGGACAATTCCCACCGATAATGCCACCAGATCAGGACTCATGTCCATCTCTTCCTGCATGATAGAATCAAAAAATTTCACATGCAGTTGTCTACCCTTTTCATACACCTCCGGTTTACGATCTGGTTTATAAGGTATGAAGACAACTCCTTTTAAGCGTGCCTGACGGTACTGATCTTCACCATATCCATAAGTCCGCATATCCCTGTAGAGAACGATCACCTCGGCATCCGGCTTTATCTCTTTGATTTTCAAGGCATTCTTAACAGCATTATTACAACATACCTTGGAACAGTAATCAAGATCATCACCACGGGAACCGGCACATTGAATCATGATGATTGAATCAGGTGCCCTGTTTTTTGCCCTGCCTGCCAACCGTTTTTCCAGTTCCTGCTGGCTGAGGACTTTTTTGCTTTCATCCAGCAAATAACCGTCGGGACGATGTCCATGAGCACCGGTGGCAAGCACAATCACCCCGTGATTTATGTTATATTCTTTTCTTTCATCATCCATGCCAGCCGCAACGACCGATGAATAATTACCTATGAAACCACCGGTCTGGACCAGCTCTGCATTGGTAATGACATCAATTTTTTTATTTTTCCCAACCTCTGCAATTAGTTTTTTAAGCATCGCAGCAGTCTCGTTAACCGACAGGGAGTGGTTCAGCTGACCCATATTTCCGCCGAGTGTTTTCTCTTTTTCAATAAGAGTTACCTCAAATCCCTGCCTGGAAATGGTCAGGGCAGAGGTCATGCCGGCAATTCCGCCTCCGACAATTACCGCCCGGCGGGTAACCGGTACGGTCTGGGACGGCAATGGCTTCAACCTGCGAGCCTTTGCCACAGCCATCCTGAGTAGATCCTCTGATTTTCTGGTCGCCTCCTCCGGCTCACCGGCATGTACCCAGGAACATTGATCGCGGATATTAACCATCTCGATCAGGCAGGGATTCAAACCGGCATCTTTTAAGGTTTCCTGAAAAAGAGGCTCATGGGTACGGGGTGAACAGGCGGCAATAACCACTCTGTTTAAATTTTCCTCAATAATGGTATCCCTGATGGTGGTAATTGCATCCTGGGAACAGGCATAAAGAGAGTCGGTATGATAAACAACTCCCTCCATATCCACTACAGAATCTTCCACCCTGGCAACATCAACTACCGAACTGATATTAATCCCGCAATGACAGACAAACACCCCGATTCGCACTTCATCGCCGTCCGGCTGCTCATCAGGGTATGTTTTATGGACAATCCCCATGCCCCGCTGTTTTTCAAGCAGCCCGGAGACAATACCAGCAGCAGCCGACGCCTGGGTAACAGATTCAGGAATATCCTTGGGTCCCTGAAAAGCACCGGCAACCACCACTCCGTCCCGGCTGGTCTGCAGAGGAGCAAAAACCTCTGAGTGGGCAAAATCGTACCTGTTCAGTTCAATACCAGTGGTTTTTGCCAGGGCCTGGGCATCTTTTGGCGATTCGAGACCAACCGAAAGCACCACCATATCAAACGGTTCAAACTCATGGGCACCGTCAAAAGTGGAATAGGTCAACTGCAACCTGTTAAGCCAGGGAGTTACCCCGCCAACCTTGGCACGGATAAACTTAATCCCCATTGCCTCTGCCCGCTCTCTGGTCTTGTCGAAATCCTTACCCTGGGTGCGCATATCCATATAGAAGATAGATATTTCAACTTCAGGGTCATGTTCCTTGGCAACCAAAGCTTCCTTGATGGCATACATACAACAGACCGATGAACAGTAACCGTTATCACAGCCAAGATCGCGAGAGCCTACACATTGGAGAAAGGCAATCCGTTTGGGGTGCCTGCCATCGGAGAAGCATTTAACCTCACCAATAAACGGCCCGGAAGCATTGGTCATCCGTTCAAACTCAAAACTGGTGACCACATCCGGATGCTGTCCGTAGCCCAGTTTTTCGAGGGTCTCTTCCTTGATTCTGCCAAAACCGGGGGACAAGATAACCGCCCCGATTTTTAAATCCAGCTCTTCCTGCTTCTGGTGGAAATTAATAGCCTGACTTTGACATACCGGCACACAGATCTGACAGGTTTCATACTGCAGATACATGCAGGCTTCCGGATCAATATAATAAGTTGCCGGAACCGCTTGGGCGTAATCAATATGAATAGGTCTGTTCAGAGCCAGTCCCTCATTATAACTGTCCTCAAGATGTCTGGGGCAGTACTGGGTACATAAGCCGCAGGCTGTACAGGCATCCGCATCTATATAGCGGGGACGCGTCCTCACCCGGGCCGTAAAATCACCTGGTTTTCCCTCCAATGCCAATAAATCGGTATTGGTTAACATTTCTATGTT
>CAZHPX010000055.1:0-7358 GCA_964534785.1 uncultured Desulfobulbaceae bacterium
TGGTAAGCAGCCTATTCCGGTACCGAACGGGGTCAAGGTTGAGATACAGGGAACCAATATTAAGGTAACCGGTGGCAGGGGTGCTCTTGAGAGAAATATTCGCCCTGAAATTGAGATCAGGCAGGAAGGTGATTCCCTTATATGTTCACCCAAGGGAACAAGTAAACGGGTTATGGCCTTTTGGGGCATGACTCGTTCCCTTATCAATAACATGGTAATTGGTGTTGACAGGGGTTTTGACAAGAAGCTTCTTGTAGAGGGCATTGGCTACAGGGCTAAGGCTGCAGGTACTGCCCTGACGCTGAGTGTCGGTTACTCCAATCCCGTGGAATTTACAATGCCTGATGGTATTTCCATTGAGGTGGGCAAGGACAACTCCCTTACCTTGAGTGGTATTGATAAAGAGCTTGTCGGTATGACTGCGGCGAGAATAAAACAGATTAGAAAACCTGAACCTTATAAAGGTAAGGGTATTCGTTATGCTGATGAACATATTATCCGTAAGGTTGGTAAGGCTGGTGCAGCATAAGAGAATTTTATGATACAGGTAATAAAGGATAAAGGGTAAAGGTATAATGGCAAAAACAAGTTCACAGCTAATTGCTCGCAGAAAAAGAATTAAACGCATTCGCAAAAGGGTTTCAGGTACTGCTGAAAAACCAAGAATGCGGGTCTTTCGCAGTAACCGGCATATATATGTTCAGCTTATTGATGATGTATCCCGGGTTACTTTGGCTTCTGCTTCAAGTGATGGCGAGGGGTTTGATGTTTCCGGCGACAAATGTGAGCGGGCAAAAAAAGTTGGAGAGTTGATTGCGAACAAGGCCCGGGAAGCCGGGCTCCGGCAAGTTGTTTTCGACCGGGGTGGAAATCTATACCATGGCAGGGTTAAAGCATTATCAGAGGGTGCCCGTGAGGGTGGACTCAGGTTCTGATTAATTTGATTTATGTTGTGGCGGAAAGAACTGTTTCGATGAACAGGAAAATAACAGGGAGGTATGGTTCTTGGCTGATTTTAAACGAGATAGAGATGCGAATCAGGACGAGCTCATTGAAAAAATAGTCTATATCAACCGGGTTGCAAAGGTTGTTAAAGGGGGTCGTCGTTTCAGCTTCAGTGCAATTGTTGTGGTTGGTGATGGTAAAGGGAAGGTTGGTTATGGACTTGGTAAGGCCAATCAGGTTCCAGAGGCGATTCGTAAAGGTGTTGAGCGGGCCAGAAAGGATATGGATAAAGTCACATTGTCTGATGTTTCTATTCCCCATGATATTATCGGCAGGTTCAACTCAGGTTCAGTTATGCTGAGACCGGCTTCCGATGGTACCGGAGTAATTGCAGGCGGGGCTGTTCGTGCTGTCCTTGAGGCAGCAGGTGTGCAGAATATTCTTACCAAATGTCTCGGCTCAAATAATCCGCATAATCTGGTGAAGGCTACCATAAATGGTTTGCAAAGGTTACGTTCAGCAGAACAGATTGCCAGGTTGCGGGGTCTGTCGGTTAAAGACATGGTTGCTTAAAAAAATGTTCAGCGGATGGTAGTATAATGAGTGAGACAATAACTATAACCCAGGTTAAAAGTGGGATTGGCGGTACGAAAAAGATTCGTGCCACCCTGGTTGGTTTGGGATTAACCAGAATGCATAAAACCGTAATCAGGAAAAAAACACCTGAAATTTGCGGTATGATTGAAAAAGTCAAACATCTTGTCAGGGTGGAGGAATAAAAAATGTTGAGATTGAATAATCTTTCTCCTGCAAAGGGGTCCCGCCGGAACAAGAAGCGGGTAGGGCGTGGACCGGGAAGCGGGCTGGGCAAGACAGCCGGTCGGGGGCATAAAGGTGCCAGAGCAAGATCCGGTTATAAGAGCAAACCTGGGTTTGAGGGTGGACAGATGCCTTTGCATCGTCGTCTTCCCAAACGCGGTTTTACCAACATCTTCAAAAAAGAGTACAAGATTATTTCACTCAGTGATCTGGATAAATTTGATGCTGGTACAACTGTTGACAGGCAGGCTCTGCTTGATGCAGGTCTTATAAAAAAAGCAGATGGTTTGATTAAGGTCTTGGCCAATGGTGAAATAGGCAAATCAATCACTGTCGTTGTCGATAAAGTAAGTCGCCCGGCAGTAGAGAAGATTTCGGCTGCCGGCGGCACTGTTAAGGAGTAAGTCATGGGTGGTCTTGCCAGTGCAGCCAATATTCCGGAGTTGAGAAAGAGGGTGCTTTTCACCCTTTTTATGCTTTTGGTATATCGGATAGGGGTGCAGATTCCCACCCCTGGAATTAATGCCGATGCTTTAACGGCATTTTTTGAACAGCATGCCGGGACTATTTTCGGGATGTTTAATATGTTTACCGGCGGGGCTCTGGAAAATTTTTCTGTGTTTGCCTTGGGGATCATGCCCTATATCTCCGCCTCGATTATTATCCAGTTGTTGACTGTGGTTGTTCCTCAATTGGAAGCATTGTCGAAGGAAGGGGAGGCCGGGCAGCGTAAGAAGACTCAATACATCAGGTATTTTACCATAGTTCTGGCTGTGATTCAGGGCTTTTTTATAGGTTCCGGACTTGAGGGAATGACCGGGCCGGATGGCACTCCAATTGTTATAGAGCCGGGCTGGGATTTTCGTCTGCTGACTGTTATTACCCTTACCGCCGGTACCGCATTCCTTATGTGGGTTGGTGAGCAGATAACAGAGAGGGGCATAGGAAATGGTATCTCTCTGATTATTTTTGCGGGTATTGTTGCCAGTATCCCTTCGGCCATTATCAAAGGTGTCCAGCTAGTAAGTGCTGGCGAAATTGCCATGGTATTTGTTCCTTTTATCCTTTTTATGATTTTTGCCGTCATTGGTTTTGTTGTCTTTGTTGAGACATCGCAGAGGCGTATTCCTATTCAGTATGCAAAACGGGTGGTGGGGAGAAAGGTCTATGGCGGGCAGTCTTCTCATCTACCTTTGAAGATAAATATCGCTGGAGTTATTCCGCCAATTTTTGCATCATCTATCATGATGTTTCCTGCAACCATCGGTGCTTTTATCCAGATCGGCTGGATTCAGCAGGTATCGGCTTCTCTTTCACCCGGCACTGTTTTATATTATATGCTTTATCTTTCGATGATCATCTTTTTCTGTTTTTTTTACACTGCGGTCACTTTTAAACCCGATGATATCGCTGAAAATTTGAAAAAGAACGGTGGCTTTATTCCGGGGATCAGGCCGGGGAGAAGGACGGCGGAATTTATTGACTATACCATGACCAGATTGACGGTTATCGGGGCCATTTATTTAAGTGGTGTCTGTTTAATGCCGGACATTCTGATTGATAAGCTCGATGTACCTTTTTATTTCGGCGGCACGGCGTTGTTGATTGTGGTTGTGGTGTCCATTGATACTATTTCAAAAATTGAGTCGTATATTGTTATGCGCAATTATGACGGCTTTATGAAGGCTGGCAAGATTAAAGGTCATCGGTAGAGGATGATGTGGACGGAGTGGAGCTGGAGAAGCTAATTACGATAAAGACATCTGAAGAGATTCAGGTGATGAGATCTGCCAACCAGATCGTTGCCGGTGTCCTTAATCTTCTTATCCGGGAAATGAAGCCTGGCCTGACCACCTGGCAGCTTGACAGGTGGGCTGAGGAGTATTGCCGTGATCATGGAGCTGAACCTGCTTTTAAAGGATACCGGGGATTTCCGGCCTCTTTATGTGTTTCGGTAAATGAAGAGGTTGTTCATGGTATTCCTTCCAGAAAAGTTACGCTTAGAGATGGAGATATAGTTTCTGTTGATTTCGGTACGAAGTATAAAGGTTTTTTTGGTGATTCAGCAGTCACAATTCCGGTAGGTGAGATTGATAAGGATATAAAAAAGCTTCTCAAGGTTACCGAAGAGGCATTGTTTCTTGCCATTGACAAGGTACGGGTGGGAAACCGGATTGTAGATATTTCCAGAGCGGTACAGGAACATGCTGAGAGTCACGGGTTTAATGTGGTCAGGCAGTTTGTTGGTCATGGTATAGGTGCACAGTTGCATGAAGGGCCGGAGATACCTAATTATGTGCAGAAACAGGCTTCACCAAGAATACAGGAAGGAATGGTTGTTGCCATTGAGCCAATGGTTAATCTCGGCACCCATAAAGTCAAGGTCTTGAAGGATAAGTGGACAGTTGTCACCGCTGACAGGAGAGTATCAGCCCATTTTGAACACTCAGTGGCGGCTTGTGCTGCCGGGCCGCTCGTTCTCAGTGATAGAGCATCTCGGCAATCCTGAAATAAAAAAGTAGTATTTGCGTGAAAAAGGTTGAAGAATGTTAATATATATTTTATACTGTGAATTTCGCCTCTAAAGAAACGGGAAGGTGTTATGGCCAAAGAAGAAGCCATTGAAGTTGAAGGAACGATTGTAGAACCGTTGCCAAATGCCATGTTCAGGGTAGAGCTTGAAAACGGTCATAAGGTACTGGCTCATATATCAGGGAAAATGCGGATGCATTATATCAAAATTTTACCTGGTGATACAGTAACAGTGGAGCTCTCTCCCTATGATCTTACCCGGGGCAGGGTTACTTTTCGTTCCAAAGGCGGCAAGGGAAAAAAATAGCGATAAGTTAACAGAGGGATGGGAGTCAGCCTGTTTATTGTCGGCAGGTATTTCAGGAGTTGGTTATGAAGGTACGATCTTCAGTAAGAAAAATGTGCAGTGATTGTAAGATACTCAAGCGCAAAGGCGTTTTGAGGGTTAGTTGTAAGAACAAAAAACATAAACAACGACAGGGCTGATCCCTGGAGGTTGTGTTTTGTTTACAGGTGAATAAGGAGTAATCTCTTGGCACGGATAGCTGGTGTGGATTTACCACGAAATAAGCATGTGGATCGGGCGTTGACTTATATTTATGGAATTGGTCTTGCAACTGCCCGGCAGATTCTTGACGAGGCTGACCTTCCTTATCAGATGAGCGGTGATGATCTCAGCGCTGAAGAGGTGACTCGGATCAGGAAAATCATCGAGGACGGTTACAGTGTTGAAGGTGATCGTCGCCGGGAAGTCTCAATGAATATAAAGAGGCTCATGGATCTTGGCTGTTACCGGGGCATTCGCCATCGTCGCAGTCTTCCCTGTCGTGGTCAGCGGACAAAGACAAATGCCCGTACCCGCAAAGGTCCAAGGCGGGGTTCAGTGCGTCGTTAGCGTCAGGGAAAGGATGCGGGGCGGTCGTATGGTCTCCCCTGGGTGTACTTTCCGCTGATGGGCAGAGGGTAAAAGTAAAGTAATTTGGAGCAAATTATGGCAAAGGGAGCAATAGGTGCTCGTTCGAAGCGCAGGGAGAAGAAAAATATTCCGGAAGGGATTATTTTTGTATATTCAACGTTTAATAATACCGTTATTACGATTTCCGATCGTCAGGGTAATGCACTTGCCTGGTCAAGTGCTGGTGTTATTGGTTTTAAGGGATCGAGAAAATCAACTCCGTTTGCCGCTCAGAATGCCTTGAGTGATGCTGTTGCTAAGGCAAAGGAGCATGGGGTTCGCAAGGTTGAGGTCAGGGTCAAAGGGCCGGGGCCCGGCCGGGAGGCTGCATTGCGAGCTTTGACCACTGCAGATGTTGAAGTCAGCAAAATAGTTGATGTTACTCCAATTCCGCATAATGGATGTAAACCGCCCAAGCGAAGAAGGGTTTAATATACATTCCTGAGCTGTTATTTTTTTCTTTGTATTTTTTGTACGGTCGCAGTCAGTCAGCAGGTTGCTGACTGATCGTTGTATAAAACCGATACCGATTTTTTTTTCTGGAGATTGTTTTGGCTAGATATACAGGAGCATCCTGCAGGGCATGCAGACGGGAAAATATTAAACTTTTTTTAAAGGGTGATCGTTGCTATTCTGATAAATGTTCATATGAGAGGCGGGCTTATGCTCCCGGTCAACATGGGCAGAATCGTTTTCGTAAAGTATCTGATTATGCTGTTCAGTTGCGTGAAAAGCAAAAGGTCAAGCAGATGTATGGAATGCTTGAAAAACAGTTTCGTCGTTATTTTCAAATGGCGGATCGTACCAGAGGTGTGACCGGCGAGAATTTACTTGTCATGCTTGAGAGTCGCCTGGATAATGTTGTTTATCGTCTTGGTCTCGCCAGCTCAAGGGATCAGTCCCGTCAGCTTATCCGCCATAATCACTTTATGCTCAATGGCAAAAAAGTAAATATTCCCTCTCTTTTTGTTCGCCCTGGTGATGTGATCATGGTCAAAGAAAAAAGTAGGAAAAGTGCCATGATAATTGATAATGTTGAGGGTGCTGCCCGTCGTGGAGCTCCCAGTTGGCTTGAACTTGATCAGCAGAAATTTCAGGGAACGGTTAAGGCAAAACCAAATCGTGAAGAAATAACCCAGCCGATTCAGGAACAGCTTATCGTCGAATTGTATTCCAAGTAATCTCTTTAAGGATTGGTATTGCATGGTACAGGAAATTCGGGACGACAATCCCTTTTATAAAAACTGGCACGAACTTATCTCCCCTGAACGATTAGAAGTTACAGAGGGTACCCGTACGGACAGGTATGGCAGATTTATCTGTCAGCCTTTTGAGAAGGGCTTTGCCGCCACCATCGGTCATTCTTTACGGAGGGTTTTGTTGTCCTCAATCAGAGGGGCAGCAATAGTTTCAGTCAAAATTGATAACGCCCTTCATGAGTTCACAACCATTGATGGTGTTCACGAAGATGTTGCCGAAATTATTCTTAATCTGAAGCAGGTATGCTTGAAACTGGAACATCCTGAGGGGTGTACGGTTGTTGTTGAGAAGAGTGGCGACGGCAAGGGAGCTGTTGCGGTTACAGCCGCTGATATTAATGGTGGTACTGCTGTTGAGGTTATGAATCCTGAACAGCATATCTGTACTGTTACTGGTGCTGTTACGTTCAGGGCTGAACTCAGGGTTGATTGGGGAAAAGGGTATGTTTCTGCTGAGCAAAACAAGAATGAGGGGCAGGCGATAGGGGAAATTCCCATAGATGCCATATTCTCTCCCATTGTTAAAGTTCAGTATGTCGTCAGTGCTGCACGGGTTGGTCAAAGAACTGACTACGATCGTTTGACCATAGAAATAGAAACTGACGGCAGTGTGAGGCCGGAGAATGCCCTGGCATATTCTGCCAAGATTATCAAGGAGCAGATGGCTATCTTTATTAATTTTGATGAAGATGCGGCTAAAGTTCCCGATAATGCGGGTCTGGGCGATGATTCACCGGTTCATCATCCATTTTTTGATAAAGATGTTGAAGATCTTGAATTGTCTGTTCGCTCGGCAAATTGTCTTAAAAATGCTGATATTCAGTATATTGGTCAGCTTGTCCAGAAGA
>CAZHPX010000056.1:0-7352 GCA_964534785.1 uncultured Desulfobulbaceae bacterium
TGCCCAACACCCCCTGTGTCAGGATAGTTATCGCCTCTTTTTAAAAAAAGGAGCTCACTTTCTCACTTTTTCATATCGCACCACCTAAAAGTAAAGTGGGCAGGTCATCTTGCTCAAAAAATGAAACAGCTTTGTTTTAACTATCGCATATGCTTAACTATTTGAAAATGACTGGAAATGCTGTTATCACCTCATTATTTGCACTCCTCACTGTAAATAATATTTATCAATCGTCAGCTATGGCAATTTATTTAACATAACCGACCGGCATGACATACAATGGTTCGTGTTTGCGGGGGAGTTGTAACACAGTGCTCACTTCAGTATCCCTGAAAGCACCAATGATGACCGTGCCCAGACCTAAGGTCTCGGCCTGCAAGTGCAGGTTCTGCCCGACATGTCCCACTTCCATGTGCGTATACCTGAGACCACGTTTCCCGTAGCGGTCAGTTATCCGGTCATATTCAGCGGTGATCACAATTACTGCCGGTGCTGATGCAATCAACATCTGGCCTAAGCAGGCTTCTGCTAACGGTTGGCGTAAATCTCCGGTTGCCAGTAAATTCAGGATATGTTCATGAGGTTGATAATGATAAATACCCGTTTCTAATCCTGAGATCACTCCAGCTACAACATAAATATCCAGGGGATACTGAGCACCGGCACTTGGTGCCGCCCGGCGAAATCTACGGGCCGGATTCGGGTGAGGATCGGTAATGCCTTGGGCCGCCCAAAGTAATTGGGATAATTGTTCCATATTTAAAGCAGCTCTTTTGAAACGTCTTTCCGACCGCCGCCCAGCTATTGCTGCCTCTAAAGACATCTTTCCCTCTGTTGCTGGAGTCGGCAGTGAGACTGGTGTATCGGCATTTACTGCTACCTGCTCCGGTGGCACCTCTTCCGGGGCAGTACAACCGGTCATTGACAGGCTGGCCAATCCCAACCCGGCACTGGTTGATAGATAAATAAACTTCCTCCTCGAAAACATCTCTTTGCAGTAAGCCATAGCTAACCCCCCGATCTTTTCTATATTATGAAAGTCGCGATACTGATATTATCCTCTATATCACCAAAGAATAAAAGCAGACTTTATAATCTATTGATTTTGTTAAGATTTTTTAGCCTGATTTCATCCGTATTGCTACTTTTCTCTATAAAAACAATATGTTATTGTTGAATGCGATGCCCATGTATGCTATGTTGTAATTATCAAAAAAACATTCATGAGAGATGCCTTTTTTGCATGCACATACTACATTCACTGCTCAACGAACTCAAGAAAGAATTTACTTGCCCTGGATATTCGACATAAGTCCAAGCGTAATCAGCACATACCGCTACAAAGTACTGTTGGAGTACGCCAGTTTCCGCTTAAATCCTATGTTAAGGGTATAGTAGCTATGGGTACCGTAATGCCAAAATGACATAATAAGGAGAAACAGTTTTTTCTCGACAAAAACAGTTACGTTTTGGAGGACCAGCGGGGTCGCTGGTGATTTTACAGGGTAATTTTCTTAAGTGAGAGCTTTTCAGCGTCTTTTTTATGCTGCTCAGGGGGCCGCTAATCAATCGACGCAACAGGGGTTGCTTGTGGGGCATTGTAGAAGGCAGATATACATTGGCTAACAGAGGAGCGAAATTTTACAACTTTGCGTTTTTTTTAATATTTTTTAATTTTTGTTGAAAAAATTATGGCTTATGTCGAATATTCAGATAAAGATATGGATGATATGATAGTTAATGCCGGAAAATTTATGGAGATTTCTGATAGTAACTGGAGTGTTGCCAATGTTCGAGTTGAACCTGTCTGTCCGGATGGTTCCCTGCGTGTTTTCCACAGACTGGTTGGTCCCAATAACATCACAGTCATAGTCGTGCAACCGCCGGCCGATGATTTTGATGGGTTGCTTGAGGCGAAATCAACCTGGGAAATAGGCCGCCATCTGTATAGCCAGGGAATACCAGTGCCGGAGTTTTATGGATTTGATGAAAAAAGCGGCCAGTTATTCATGGAAGACCTCTCTGATACCCGTCTGTATGATTTTCTCTTGAAAGCATCTGATGAAGTTGTCCTGTCCATATATGAGAAGGTAATAAAAGAGCTTGTTATCATGCAGGTGCAGGGAGTGGCTGGGCTTTCTGATGACTGTTGTATGGACTTACCTGTTTATGATATTTCTCTCATGTTAGAGAAAGAATCGGGTTATTTCCTGGAGGCTCTTTGTGCTGATCTTCTTAAAACTAACTGGAGTTGCAGGCAGGTGGGAACAGAACTCCGGCTTCTCGCAGAGCGAGCTGCTGAAGCCCCCTGGGAATTTTTTCTTCACCGTGATTTTCAGAGCCGTAACATTATGATAAAAGAGGATAAAATTAGAATTATTGATTTCCAGGGAGGTATGTATGGCCCTCTTGGCTATGACCTTGCCTCTCTGCTGATTGATCCATATGTGCTACTTCCCCGTGAGTTGCAGAAAGAATTGCTTAATTTTTATCTTCAGGAACTGCAAAAACATATAATTTATGATGCCGATCAGTTCCGCTATGAATTTATCATGCTTTCTTTACAACGAAACCTGCAGATACTTGGTGCTTTTGCTTTTTTAAGCAGCAGGCGGAACAAACCTTTTTTTGGCCAGTTCATAAAACCGGCTCTTCACACACTTAATGCATTGCTTGCCAAACCTGAGTGTGCTGATTATGTTGGCCTGCGTAAGCTGGTGGAGATGTGTTTGCTTCGTCTTCCGGCAAGAGACTGATGTATCACCTGAATCCTGTGAGGACTGTGCTCATCTATAAAATTTTATTCTGCTCGAAGACCATTTTCTGTTTTTCAGCAGCGGTATACTCAACATGACAGTTTCATCATCCACCCTGGTTGCCCTGATCGGCCGTCCCAATGTCGGTAAATCAACCTTGTTCAACCGAATGACCCGGAGACGGGATGCCATTGTTGACTCTACTCCAGGAGTGACCAGGGATCGTCATTATGCCAGGGTTCGTTTTGAGGATTATATTTTTACGCTTATTGATACCGGTGGTATTGATGATGAAAATGATATCATAACCGTCCATATCAGAACCCAGGCATTGCGGGCCATTGAAGAGGCGGATATTATTTTGTTTCTCATGGATGGCCGCCAGGGGTTGACCCCGGATGATAAGGAGATAGCTGATATCTTGCGGCGATCAGAAAAAAAGGTTTATTTTCTGGTAAACAAGGTTGATGCACCGGACTTGGAGATAGAGTTTCTTTCCTCTTTTTATGAGCTTGGGGTTGATACATTATGGCCATTGTCTGCCGATCATGGTTACGGGTTTAGAACTTTGATGGAAGGGCTGCTCTCTGACCTTGAGCAGGCAGATACAGGTGAGGGGAAACTGCCTGAAGGAACCATGAGGCTGGCTTTTTTTGGTCGTCCCAATGTGGGTAAATCTTCCATGATTAATGCGATTATGGGTCAGGAGAGGATGGTGGTCTCCGATATTGCCGGTACAACAAGAGATTCCGTGGATACCCTCCTTAGCCGGGACAAGTATAATTATCTGCTCATTGATACTGCCGGTATCAGACGAAAGGGCAAAACAACTGACAAACTGGAAAAGTTCTCGATTATAAAGGCTCTTAAATCGCTGGGTCGTTGTGATATATCTATGGTTCTTATAGATGCCAAAGAGGGAATTACAGAACAGGATACCAAGATAATTGGCTACACCCAGGAGCAGGGGAGGGGATTGATTATTCTCCTTAATAAATGGGACTTATTAAAAGGGGACAAGAAAAAACAGGATTGGCTGCTTGAAGAAGTCAGGTTGGCTACCAACTTTATTCCCTTTGCTCCGGTTCTGCGGGTTTCTGCAAAAACAGGTTCTGGGATTAAACGGATTTTCCCTGAAACAGGCAAGTTGTACCGGCAGTTTCATCAACGCTTCCCCACCAGCAGTCTGAATCGGCTTCTTGAGGCCGCTGTAGCACATCACGAACCGCCCATGCACAAGGGGCGCCGCCTTAAATTATACTATACCGCCCAGATTTCCACGGCACCGCCTACCTTTGCCGTGATCAGCAATGCTCCCAAAGGTATTCATTTTTCTTATCAGCGCTATCTTGTTAACCGTTTTCGGGAAGGACTCGGCCTTGACCGGGTTCCCGTCCGCCTGTTGTTTCGGGAAAGAAGCGGTCGCAAGAAGTAGAAGCTTTTTGGGAGGTAACCGTTCATCGGGGCAACTCCAGACCTACCGTAACCTCTGAGCTGTAAGCGTTTACCAGTGCCCCGCGGAGTCTACGAGCGTAGACTCCGCGGGCGGCCGGTGAACGCTTACCACTTGCTTTAGCTCTCATTTCATCCTTCCCTCGCTGTCAATCCAGTTCATGGGTAAAAATTCCTGCTTTC
Source organism: uncultured Desulfobulbaceae bacterium (assembly GCA_964534785.1). Taxonomy (GTDB): domain Bacteria; phylum Desulfobacterota; class Desulfobulbia; order Desulfobulbales; family Desulfobulbaceae; genus DRLX01. Next base: position 4,392 of record CAZHPX010000056.1, read on the forward strand.
GCCTCAAGACCGTCTGCCAACTCAAGCACCCGCCTGTGGTGAGTGAAAAGTAAAACCTGGGTGCTGAGTGCCAGTTCCCCGAGGACCTCGATGCAGACCTTTGTACGATTGTCGTCAAATCCTATCAGGATGTCGTCAACCACGAAGGGCATGGGTTTTCCCCTGCTCAGATGTTGCTCGAGAGTAGCAAGGCGAAGAGACAGGTAGAGCTGATCTCGAGTCCCGTCACTCATCCCATCAACGGACACCTCAACATCGTCTGGACGAACTCCAAGTAGAATGGGTTTGCTGCTCTTATCCAATTCATCCCGAAGATTCGTATAAGACCCCAGGGTGAGTTTGGAAAAGAGATCGCCAGCCCTTGCCAGCACCGGGGCCTGATTTTTCTTTCGATAGTCCTCTATTCGTTGTTCAAGAATGAGGGCAGCGATTTGCAGGCGAAGATACTGCTCGACACCAGAAACTATGGTGGCAAGTTGCTGCTCTGCCTCTTCTGATGCATTTGCGGCTGTGGCACTGCCATCCTTGGCCTCTATCTCATCCTGGAGCGTTTGCCGCTGGTCGCGCAATGTATCTCGATTTGCCTGCAGCTCTTTCAGTTCCAGGGAGACTCTTTCCAGTTCACCATCGATGGAATCAACATCTGACTCGCCGGCCTCTTTCTCCAGATCCTGTATGCTCAGGCCATCTCCATTGCGTGTGAGTTCTTGTTCAAGTGTATCGAGCTTATGCTGCATCTCACGCATTTTCCGAGATATTGCACCAGCCGATTCCAGGTCTTCGTCGGTCTCAACGCCGGCTTGCTGTCTCAATGAAGCAAGCTGCTTCTGTGCCGCTCGAATCGTTATATCAGCGTCTTCAATTTCTTCCCTTATCTCTTTTTTCTGCTTCTCTATCTTTTTAAGGCTTGCCCGTGCTTCCCGTGCCTCATTAAGGTCTCGATTTAGCTGAGCTGCAATGGTGTTTGCATCGTTGCCGTCCCTTTTGAAGCCAATGCTATCGACGAACTTGAACACCTTTTTTTCAAATTCCTTTGTGACTTGGTCCATTCCAAAAATTCGTTTGCGCAGCTCTTCGGATTTGTCAAATTTGGCGAAAAACATTAATAGTTGATCGAATGTCTCAGTTGCTTGTTCTGGATGAATATCAGGCTTCAACCCCAGGCCATCAATAGCCTGACCCCATTCCTGTATCCAGTTGGCTTGATCGTTCTTGATTGACTTTAGTTCTTCATGCGTTCTTTTAATGCGAATTTTTGTATCGCCCAGCGAATGTTTCAATCGGCGTTTTTGTTCAAGAGTAGCTTCCTCTTGCTCGACTCGTTGTTCACATAGATTTATCATGGCCTCAAAACGCATTTCTTGCAGGTCTATGGAATCATCGAATTTTGATATCTGCAGGGAGATGGATTCCTTAAGCGTTGTATAATCTCCGGCTATTTTTTTTGCATCACTGGAAACGGTTTTCGCCGTATGAACATTCGATAGAAGTTTGTCTACTCTTAGAAGCCACTGTTTCATTTCCCGTGGAGATCCAGGATTTATTCCCAATGGCTCCCAAATAGAATGCCATTTCTGTTGAGCTTTTTTCTTGTTCGCATTCGCCTTTTCGACCTCTTCCGTTATGTCGTTGTGACGCGACTTCAGATGTTCTATCTTGGCCTCAAGGTCTGCCCGTTTCACCACCTGGTCTGCGGCTAACCGCATTCGATCCGATACATTATCGGCAACGTCGACCTTTTGCTCGTAGAATGTCGGGAGATCGGAATCAGACGCAAACTCTGCGATATCATTTTCGACATCAATATCTTCGATGTACTTTCGTTTTATGAGATTCCATCCGCTGTTCCGTACCGATCTCACTTCCTCCAGCTCCGAAATTGTCGGCACGTCGCTTTTCAATAACAGCGCTTTTAGATCATGCTCTGTCAGTTTCTGATCTTCTTCTAGTTCCTTCTGGCGTCGATTATAATCCTTTATATTTTCAGTTAGTTCATCGAACTGCCGTTCATAATGATCCAATGTCTCTGACACGGGCATGGCAATTTTTGAAAGCGCTTCGATTGTTCCAGTAAATCGTCCGAGCCTGGAAAACTCATTTTCACAGGCCGCTTCCTCTTCTAAAGCGCGTTTTTGTGAATCAGCCAATCGCTGCTCCAGGTCACCGGTCTTGCGGGCAGATGCAATTGCCGCTTTCAGTTCCCTCATATCCAAATTCGATTGAGCCTGTTCATCCAGCTCTTTCCTGATTGTCTTTTGTTCGTCTTCAACATCACGCAGTGTGGCCTCGGCATTTTCCTTTTTCTGATTCAAGAGGCTATGCTTCTGAGCTAAACCAGATATCCACTTTTTGTTGTTGGTCAATGGTCGCAACTGGTCAGAATCATCAATGCCGAGATCGGGACGTACGCCTTTCAGCAGTTGCTCTGCTTCGTTGTGCAGCAGACGTCTTTTTCCATCTTGCTGGGGACGATCTTTAATTGTTTTTTCAACAGCTCCCAATTCTTTTTGAATGGTTGATATGACATCTTCGTTGTCCAGCAATTCGTCGCTGACATTTAACGTTGCGGACTCACCTTCCAGGCGAGACAGCTTGGCTTCGGCTCTTGTTTTAGCTTCGGTGGCATTTTGCAGGTTGTCTCTGGCGTTTTTACGTTTCTCGTCGAAGTCTTCCGGTAGAAGCAATACCTCACCTAATTCCTCAATTCGAGCCATAACCCCGCGACGTTCAGCCAGGGCACCCTTTACCCGATTGAGGCGATCCAGACGGCTTTTCTCTTTGCTTTTCCCTTTGATAGTTTCTTCAACTTGCTGAATGTCGGAAAGGATGTCCACGAGTTCTTTTTGCAGCTTTTTCCATTCTGCAACAGGAAGACTTGATTCTTTGATTCGCTTTTGTGCTTCTTTAAAACTGGATATCGCCTTGTTCACAAACTTTGTTGAAGCTCGAGGTTTGAAAAGA